>NZ_JACJDU010000040.1:0-47576 GCF_014163715.1 Shewanella sp. SR44-4
TAACGACGAATAGAGCGGTAATAGCGAATAGAGTGGTAACAACGAGTAGAGCGGTACCGACGAGTAGAGCGGTACCGACGAGTAGAGCGCGTACAAGATGTATGACTGGGGTTATTTTTTTGTACGAAATATCATCGGTTATATGATTTTTTACACTTTGTGTAAATAAGCCTTGCTCTAGGACCTTTGCGCAGGCATAGTTGCTTTTAAGGTGTAATGGTGTAGCGTTACAAAAATACAGGTTGTACTATCCAATACCTAAAAAATAAATCTATTAGTGACCTTTGGTCTGTCGTCAAAAGAGAGTGATAAGTATGCAACAAGATACCATTAATAATGTGCACATCAGTTCAGAACAAGTGCTAGTGACTCCTGCAGAGTTAAAGCAAGAACTTCCATTATCAACTCATGCTTATCAATATATTCTAAATGCTCGTAAGCAAGTCTCAGATATTGTCCATAAACGTGATAATCGGGTGCTTGTGGTGACGGGGCCATGTTCTATTCATGATATTGCCGCGGCAAAAGAGTATGCATTAAAGCTGAAAAAGTTACATGATGAACTCAGTGATGATTTCTACATTTTAATGCGCGTGTATTTTGAAAAGCCTCGCACAACTGTCGGTTGGAAAGGGTTGATTAATGACCCTGATATGGATGAGTCATTTGATGTCGAGAAAGGACTCAGAATGGCTCGAGAACTCATGATTTGGCTTGCTGAACTTGAATTACCTATCGCGACAGAAGCGCTGGATCCGATCAGTCCGCAATATTTGTCCGAGCTAGTTACTTGGTCTGCAATTGGCGCAAGAACCACAGAATCGCAAACTCATCGAGAAATGGCTTCAGGTTTGTCGATGCCTGTTGGTTTTAAAAATGGCACAGATGGTAAGTTGGAAGTGGCTATTAATGCATTAAAATCAGCTGCCAGCAGCCACCGCTTTATGGGCATTAACCAAGAAGGTCAAGTTTCTTTGTTGCAAACGGCCGGTAATCCAGATGGACACATTATTTTACGTGGAGGTTTAGCACCTAACTATGATGTAGACAGTGTTGCTCAGAGTGAAGCCCAAATTCATAAGGCGAAACTCAGTGCTCGTTTAGTCGTTGACTGCAGTCATGGTAATTCATCAAAAGATCATCAACGTCAAAAAAACGTTTGCGAAGATGTATTTAACCAAATTGAAGCAGGTAATAAATCTATCATCGGTGTTATGCTTGAAAGTAACCTCAATGAAGGTAATCAGAGTTCAGATAAACCGTTAGCAGAGCTAAAATATGGTGTTTCTGTCACTGACGCATGCATTGATTGGGAAACTACTGAAACCATTTTAAGACAAGGCGCTAACCAGTTGTCTGCAGTATTACCAACGCGTTTTGAGACGCTGCAGGTTGTTAACGGTTAATGGATAAACAGATGAATGAAAAAACCACAGCAGGCTTAGAGCATCTTCGTGATTTAATTGATGGCGTGGATCAACAATTACTGCATTTATTACGTAAACGTCTCGATTTAGTGGCGCAAGTTGGTGCCGTAAAACATGCGGCTGGAGTACCTATTTATGCCCCACAGCGTGAAGCATCGATGTTAGCTAAACGTCGAGACGAAGCACAAAAAATGAATGTCTCACCACAGTTAATCGAAGATATTTTACGTCGACTTATGCGCGAATCTTACTTAAATGAAAAAGATGTTGGGTTTAAGCAGATTAAGCAAGATCTGGGTCATGTGGTCGTTGTGGGTGGTCAGGGCAAACTGGGACAGTTATTTAGTCAAATGTTGGTTCTTTCTGGCTATGAAGTTAAAAGTATAGATAAAAATGATTGGCAAGATGCCGCTGCCATTTTTGATGGTGCAGGATTAGTGATTGTTACCGTACCCATAAATGTGACCTGCGAAGTGATCCGTGACAAGTTAACCCAGCTACCTGAAAATTGTATTCTAGCTGATCTCACCTCGATTAAAGAAGCACCTTTAGCGGCAATGTTAGCTGCGCATAAAGGCCCTGTAGTGGGTCTGCATCCTATGTTTGGCCCAGATGTTGGTAGTCTCGCTAAACAGGTGGTGGTGGTGTGTCATGGCCGTCATCAAGAAGCGTATCAATGGTTACTACAACAGATTGAAATTTGGGGGGCGCGAATAGTTGAAGCTGAAGCAGAGCGTCATGATAAAGCGATGCAACTTGTACAGGCTATGCGTCACTTTTCAACATTCGTATATGGCGTCAACTTGTGCAAAGAAGAAGCTGATATTGGTAACTTATTACAGTTTAGCTCACCGATTTATCGTTTAGAGTTAGCCATGGTTGGTCGTTTATTTGCTCAAGATCCCGAGCTTTATGCCGATATTATTTTTGCCCAACCTGGCAGCCAACACGCGATTAGTGATTATCTAGATAATTATCGTGATGCATTAACAATGTTGCAAACCGGTAATAGGCAAGCCTTTGTGGAGCAGTTCCAGCGTGTCGCTAAATGGTTTGGTGACTTTGCGCCGCAGTTCCAACATGAAAGTCGCGCCATGTTGCAATCTGTTAATGATATGAAAGCTGGATAACGCTAAATGAAGCATTATTAATTGAACTAATTATTGCGAAATAGTGACACAAAGCTTATGTTTAGTTAATACGGTAGCCAAATAACGCTGTGTTAGCTCAGTAAACCTAGTTACCTTTGGAGGATACCCCATGTCGATGATGCCATCGAATATGCTACCTGTTCAACAGGTTGAAGATAATTCCTTAGGGCATTTTCTTTACGGCTTAATGAGTGCTTTTCCATTATTTTTTGTGCCTGTATTATTGAGTTTTTGGCTTAATTTGATCCAAAAGAACGTCAACCCAGACTCTGTGTTGGGTAGTCATCTACGTTGGCAACGTATGAGTATTATTGGCCTATGTCCATTTTTTATTGCTGGATATTGGCTTAGTCCTTTATGGCTGAGTTTACCCATGTACTTACTGGGTGTTAGTTGGTTCAGTTATCGTATTTTTAAAGGCTGGATAAGTTTAAATGATGGCCTAGCAGTATGATTATTGAATAGCCTTGAATAACTAATTACCTTTTACAATTACGAGTAATAAAAATGCCGAGAATATTCTCGGCATTTTTATGTGTGTCATTCCCGGTTATTTAATCGTTACTTTGCTTGGTATAAACCATGAATAATATCAGCTTGCGATACACCATCTTGATGTAACAATATAATTCCGTCAGCATTAAGTTGCTTAACGGCATTTGCATGAGTAGTTAACAGTGCAGCATTAATACAGAAGCTCGTGTTAACGATTACAGGTAAATGACTGCGGGATTTCACTTCAACCAATCCGGCTAAATCGAGGCTTAACTGCTCTGGGTGCGTGAAACTACGTACACCTGATTCGCATAGCCCGAGTTGTTGATTACCGTGACTAAGGACTGCATCGGCAGCTTGTAGCCAATCATCGATACTAGCCATGGTGTTTCTTTCTAATATTACCGGCAAATTGACGGAACCAATTAAGGTTAACATGTCCGGGTTGTACATTTGTTTACCACTTAATATCAGCATATCTGCTAATTGGCTAGCAACGATAAACTCCTGTTCTTGATCTATTTGCATTACACATAATAAACCAGCTTGTTCGATGACCTGTGCATGCTGTTTTAATTGTTGTTCATTGAGTTGTTGTTTTAAATCATTGAGCACAATGGCTTGAAAGCCTGATTCTTTGATGTGCTTTGCTTGCGTAGCCAGTTCGGTATTATCTATCGGTAAGTTAATTTGCTGTAATGCGCTAAATTGTCCGGCGCCTATTTGTAAGTGCTGACAGAACAATTGAGTATCTTGTGATTTATAGTCGCGTGAATGCTTAGCTTGGCTATTTGGTATAGGTTTGATTGGCTCTTGTTTAGAGCTACCGGGTTCAATTAATAATTGAGCTTGCGATAGTTGTGTAGGTTTAACGGTTTCACATGGATAACAGCCTAATACTTTGATAAAACGAGTAAGGCGCTCTAACTCTTTAATCGCTTGTTGTACTTCGGTAGTAGCCAAGTTGCCATCAATATCGAGGTAAAACATCTCCTCCCATGGTGTTCCAGGTATTGGACGAGATTCTAATTTACTCATATTCAAATTATGAGCTTTAAGTACCAATAATGCTTCTACTAATGCTCCTGGCTTCTGTCCTGTCGCCATGATCAAGGTGGTTTTTGCTGGCAGCTGAGAAGGCACCGCAGAGGCTTTTCGAGCGACAACAATAAAACGACTCTGATTGATTTTTTGGTTAGCTAAACCTTGCTCCATCGCAATTAACTGATACAGGGCTCCGCCTTCAGCACTGCCTATGGCTGCGACAGTATTGCTGTCCGCCTCGACAACTTTTGTCATGGCTTCAGCACTACTAGAACAATATTCAAGTTTGATATGAGGATGTTGACTTAAATAGCGACTGCATTGACTGATCGGCTGCGGGTGAGCGTAAATAGTCTTGATATCAGATAGTTTACTGTTGGGTTTAGTGAGTAAACAATGACTCACTTCAATAGTTGTTTCGCCAACAATTGACAGCGTTGTATGTTGCAGTACGTCATACACTTCATTGATAGATCCTGAAGAGGTATTTTCAATCGGTAAAAAACCATAATCGGCATGACCAGATTCAACGGCATTAACAATTTCATCAAAACTTTTGCAGCCGAAATCAAGCATTTCGACTTGACGGCGTGAACAGTAACGGCTTGCAGCTAAGTAAGAGTAAGAACCCCTAGCACCTAAATAAGCCACAGTATATTGCTGCTTTTGAGTGTCTGGGTTAGCTCTACCATGAAGATACGTTTGTTGAAATAAAACCGAGTCTTCAATAATGCTTTGATAAAGTGATATCACAAAATGTGCATCAAGTCCTTGGTCACGCCCTTGCTGTACCAGTCTTTCAAGTAGTTCTTTTTCTCGTTGTGTATCTCGTATAGGTCTAACATCAACTTCTTTGCTGCGTGCAACATTTAGGCTCAATTGGCGGCGCTGAGATAATAACGCTAATAAGGATTTATCCAAGGCAGTTATCTGTTCACGAGTTTGACTTAACTCAGGTGGTTTTTGCATATTGACCTCAATGTGACGCTACATACTGGCGCATGACTAGATACGGCAGAGTTTATAAGACAAAAAAGCCTCCCAGTTGGGAGGCTTTAGAATTTTCATTTTCGTTTTTACACAGAAAATCCGCCTCCAGAGGTGGGCTGAATAAAAAAGAAAATAAAAAGGCTGAATATTTTTTTGTTCATGGAGTAAAACTAAAGCTCTGACAGGCGACTGTCAACGTAAATTTACTCATCAAGGCTTGAGTATTGGATTATAGACAAAAGAAAGCGCACCCGAAGGTGCGCTGGTGAGAGATAAATAATATCAAGCGGCGTTTTCCTCCTTATAAACATACTCAAATTCGCTTTCTGTGTCATTTGGTAATGATACATGGCGTTGAGCCTGGGGTTTGTGGGTCAGGCGATTTAGCTGTTTTTCCAGCTTTTGTCCCATTGCAGTAATTGCTGCGTATAGGTTTTCACTTTTTGCCTGGGCGAATAAATCTCCACTAGGTAATCCAACTGATGCCTCTATTTTAAACAACTGCTTTTCTTGAGTAATAATGACGTGCGGGTTAATTAATTGAATATCATGTCGACTTAATTTTTCTAATCGTCCTTCAATACGTTCACGGATAAGGGCAGTGACTTCAAGTTGTTTGCTAGTGATTTTCAGCATATTTAGAACCTTCTTGTTGTTTGCTTAACTCCAGATTACCAAGGTTAACCATAAAATTCGTGATCTACATCACACTTTTACCGGCTTTATATGTCGAGTGCTGCATATTTGATCTCTTAGACGTTTTAAACAAAAAAGCCATTAAATATGCTTGTAATACTGTCAATATAGGCTCATATTTGTATGGATAAGTTAATACTTAATTAGCTTTACTGAGGTTTTTTCATACAATTTCAAGCACGATTTTGTATGGGGTTGTCTTATTCATAAACGCTCTACAAACATGTTCCTTTATCCTATGTTACTGGTTACTTAGCTGACATTGATTTATTATTTCTCGGTTAGGTTCATCCTCTTTATAAAGCAAAGCTTCTTTGGTTGTCTTTTTTAGCTGCGTAAGCATGTTTATTTGTATTAGTTTGTAAACCTTCTTGTTTTATTTATTACTGATGAGTTTATAATTTGTCAGTAAAGAATAGTAATAAGCAGGTTATTAATGAGTATAGAACAACAAAAAATAAAGGTATGGGATTTTCCAACACGTTTTTTCCATTGGGCTATGGTGTGTTTAATTGGCGGATTATGGTGGACAGCCGAAATAGGTGAAATGCAGTGGCATCAGATATTGGCGTATCTATTGATGACTCTGATTACATTTAGATTAATTTGGGGCTTTATCGGAAGTGACACCGCTAAGTTTACACATTTTTTTGTTGCACCTAAAAAAGTTATCGCTTACGCGAAAGCCCAGCCTAAACCTTCGTCACTTGGGCATAATCCACTAGGTGGTTATATGGTGATTGTGTTGCTGGGATCGCTTGTGTTGCAGTTAAGTACCGGTTTATTTGCAACAGATGATATTTTTACTGAAGGTCCGCTGATATATCTCGTTTCGTCAGATACTGCGGGGTGGCTAACCTGGCTGCATAAAACTAATTTCAATCTTATTTTGGTTTTGGCTGCGGTACATATTATTGCCGTGTTAGTGCATGTTTTTAAGGGTGACAATGTACTTAAAGCCATGTTCAGCGGTTATAAACAAGTTACCGAGCAGGTCACTTCACCTACATTGCGTTCGCCTTGGATGGCGTTAGTTATCGTGTCAGTTATTTTTGCTGCTATTTGGTGGTTGTTACTCGAACCTGTGGTCAGTTTTTTATAATTCCAGGTTAATTAAAGCCAATAAAAAAGCCCATAAAGATGGGCTTTTATCATTTTCACTATTGAGTAGAGCTACTTATACTCACCAGAGCTAACGAATCAAATTAGTCTTTTTTGTAAACGTCGTGACAACCTTTACAGCTTTTACCAGTGTTAGCAAAAGCTTGTTTAATGCTATTTTTATCGCTTGATTTAGCTGCAACAGCTAATGCCGCGGCATTATCTTGAAATGCAGTCATTTTGCTATCAAAATCGGCTTTATCTTGCCAAATTTTAGCTAGTGCTTCGGTATCGCCTTTATCTGATCCAACAATAAAACCTTCATGTGGTATTTTTGATAGCGCTGCAACATTATCTGCACGAGCACTAAATACAGCAGCATCAAAAGGTTTTTTACCTTTTAGCATAGCGCCCATATCACCAAAGTTATAAGCAATTAAGCCGAAAGCAGCTTGGCGGTATTCAATGGCATCTGCAGGTTCTTCAAAATTATTCGCAAACACAGCAGGGATCATCATTGCGGTTGCCGCAACCGTTAGTAATATCTTTTTCATCGTCATCCTTCACTTTTTTGTGGGTGGTACCGGTTCCATAAGCACTGATATCCACATAATTATGCTAAATTTTAACTAAAGTGCTAACCATTAAATGTTCAGCCTACTGCTTAGTCGAGTTTTTAGCGCTTAGTTATGAGGGTATTACATCTCATTCTACACAATTTTATAAGCACTTTGCGATATCTTTCATCAATAGCATCCAGCAGTTATTTTTCATTTTTCATTACAAGTTTATCGGTAGCAATTTTGCTAATCGACGTCGTTCCTTGGTACACTTGTAATGTCTGGGCATTACTAAAAAGAGAAAAATAATGCGTGCCAATTGGAATTTAGTGGTAGAAAAAATATTAACCCATGCAAATGAAGATGATTTGTCGGTGTTGTTTCATTTATTATTAACCGAAGAAGAGCGGAGTGCAGTTTCTGGGCGTTTACAGGTGTTCCAAACGTTATTAGCAGGGGAATTGAGTCAGAGACAAATTGCTGCAGAACATCAAGTGAGTATTGCAACGATTACACGGTGTTCAAATTATTTAAAAAATATGCCAGTAAATCAAAGGGACTTAGTTAAAAAATTGATTCTAGATTAACAATTGATTCTAGATTAACAATTGATTCTAGATTAACAATTGATTTTAGGCTAAGCAATTGGTCATCGATTCGCATCGACACAATATTTCAGTCCTCAATGCTGACAATTCAGTGCTCATAATTCAGTGCTGATAAATCACCAATATAACTGACTCGATAGGTCTCTTTTGTTACCTATCGAGCCTAAAGCATTGCTCATAAAATCAAATAGACACCCATCGATTTTAATTAAATTAGGTTCACTATTAACACTTGCTAATCAATTCATTATGCTGTTTTGTTCAGTTAACCTTTTTCATCCTCATTGCAATAATAAATCTGACTATTGGCTAACTCCACGCGGTAATCTGTGATGACGATAACTTAAGCGTCTTAAAAATAGGTATCCACCATACGTGGTTAGGCACAGAGCAAAAAGTGTGCTCGAATCTCTAGGGTAAAAACGATAAAGGCTCACGGCACTTAATACGTAAATAAAGGGTAATAAACCATAAATCGTTTCGGGAATGAATCCTGATTTGCGTTTACGTTTGGGATCGGTTCTACGGTTCTTGGAACGTAAGTTGTAAATATGTGCACCATATAAATACACTACAATTGAAGCAATAAGTGCATAATTAGGTTCAAGAAGAAAAATACTGACACTGCCTACAAGCATGTAAGTGAACGGCAGTAATTCATACAGCGGTTTAATTAACATAAGCACTCCGTCGCTAGGTATTAATTATTATATTGGTTGTCAATTAGTGAGGATTGTACCGCCTAGTTATCCTTAACGGTCGATACAATAAATCTGACTAATTGATGTGACTAACGAACTAACTATAACCTAAACAAAAAGGCACTGCCTAGTAACTAGACAGTGCCTTACGATGTTTCAACCTTTTTACTGACAAATAGACATTAAAAATAGAATGAGTCACTTATCTATTTAATCAATAATGAATTAACGACAGCCACAGCCGCCATTCCCATCACAGCCAGGTTTCTCTGTGCCACATGATTCATGGTCGTGTCCGTGATCGTGTCCATGGCTACCACAGCCGCCTTCTGCATGGATATGTCCATGAGATAGCTCTTCTGCTGTTGCTTCTCTTACAGCAATAACTTCGACACTAAAATGCAGTGACTGACCCGCTAGAGGGTGATTACCATCAACAACGATGACATCATCTTTCACTTCAATTACTTGAACAGGGCGTTGACCCATTTCAGTTTCAGCGATAAAACGCATACCTGGAACGATATCTTCGACATCACCAAATGCACTGACAGGAACTTCTTGCTTTAAACCTGGGTGATATTCGCCATAGGCTTGTTCCGCAGGGATCTTTGCCTCGATATTTTCACCAACAGTTTTACCTTCCAAAACTGATTCAAGTCCAGGAATTAAATTTTCAGTGCCATGTAAGTAAACCATTGGTTCACTTTCAAATGAACTTTCTACTAATAGACCTTGCTCATCAGATAAGCGGTAATGAATAGTGACCGCCGCATGTTTTGTAATTTTCATATCGCCTCCAATTGTGATGTGAGTATCATACCGTATTTTGATATAAGGCTGCGATGACTAACATCAGTTTTTGGTTATTGAATCACAGCTTTTTTTGTTTTGTCTTATGCTGCATGTTTTACATCGACTGATGGTGAAAATAAATCATTTAATTGGTGTAGGAAATAGCTAAGGCGGATAAATCATCTTGGTTACACATTTATTGGCAATCTTTTTATGAATACATATTAAGTTACTACTTCTATCATTATGAAATTGTTGTATTTACTTAACTTTATTTATTACTCTTACGTCTACGTTAACGTTGGATAAGGCAATCAATAATGGTTATCACTACTCATTATCGATTTTTAACAACTTAATTATTAAAAAAATCAACTCAACTTAAAAAATAACTAGTAAATAAACTGTAATGAGGGGTTGACAACCTTAGGTTAAAAAAGCAATTCTGTTAGCCAACGTGGATCAGCTATTTAATCTAATTAAATATTATCGGCAGTTAACATTTAACTTAACGAAGAGAATCATCAAATGTTTACCCTCATGCTCGTTGTAATTACAACCATTACAACCACCACTATTACCATAGTGGGGGCGGGCTGATTACACCCTAAAAGATTTTGCATAAAAAGCCCGCTTCTAACAACTGAAGCGGGCTTTTTTGTTTTTATTCTAATCATTTGATTTTAATTTAATGTTGTCACTTTATGAGTGACAAGGAGAGCGACATGAAAGTAATGAAATTTGGTGGAACATCGCTAGCGAATTGGCCTCGTTTTTCGATGGCGGCAGATATTATTGCTGATACGGCTTTGACAGAATCTGTTGCTACAGTGCTTTCAGCTCCTGCCACAGTGACCAATGCGCTTTTAGAAATGGTAGATATAGCAGTTGAACAACATGATTATCAACCGGTATTAGATCACATTCATTTGGTCTATAGCGGGCTGTTTTCTGACGCGGCGGCATCACTTATTACGGCTCTTCAACATGAGCTGCTGATTGGGAAATTAACGGCACAAATGCAAGTTTGGAAAGATAAACTTTACGGTATTAAACTGCTAGGCGAATGCCCTGATAGTGTTCGTGCTGAAATAGTGGTGACGGGTGAGCGTTTATCTGCGGTATTAATGGAACAAGTTATGTTAGCGAAAGACATCACTTCAGCACAATTAGATCCAGTGGCGTTATTTTTAGCTCATGGTCAGCCGTTGGAGTCGGTCGTTGATATTGCGGTGAGCAAACCTCGCTTTACCTTATTACCGCTTGATCAATATCGAGTATGGGTGATGCCTGGTTTTACTGCTGCAGATGCTCAGGGCAAGATCGTCACATTAGGCCGCAATGGTTCTGATTATTCAGCTGCGGTACTGGCGGCATGTTTAGATGCATCAAGTTGTGAAATTTGGACTGACGTTGATGGGGTTTATAACACAGATCCTCGAGTGGTTGCTGATGCTAAATTGTTATCACAGTTAAGCTACCAAGAAGCGATGGAGCTCTCGTACTTTGGTGCCAAAGTATTGCATCCTAAAACGATTGCGCCGATTGCTCAGTATCATATTCCTTGTTACATCAAAAATAGTTTTAATCCATCCGCTCCCGGCACGCTAGTGTCTAATGACGATGATAAAACCGGTTTACAAGTTAAAGCAATTTCCAATCTTGATAATCAAACCATGTTTAACGTATCGGGCCCTGGTATGAAAGGCATGGTCGGTATGGCAAGCCGAACATTAGCGGTTATTTCTCGTAGTGGTATCTCGGTATCGCTTATTACCCAAAGCTCATCTGAGTACAGTATCAGTTTTTGTGTGGCAACTTCAGATGCCAATAAAGCGAAATGGGCATTAGAGCAGGAGTTCGAGCTAGAAATTAAGAGTGAATTACTTGAACCGATTGAGTTACGTCATGACCTGTCGATTGTGTCTTTGATCGGTGATGGCATGAAAACCCACAAGGGCGTAGCGGCTAAGTTTTTTACTGCGCTAGCTAAAGCCAGTGTCAACATCGTTGCCATTGCGCAAGGGTCATCTGAGCGTTCTATTTCTACTGTTATTCAACAGAAAAAAACCAAGCATGCTATTGGAGCATGTCATCAAGCATTTTTCGATGTTCAGCAGTATCTTGATGTTTTTTTAGTCGGTAGCGGTAATGTGGGGGCTGGATTACTCGATCAAATCAAACAGCAAAGTGCGATGTTAAAAGAGCAGCACATTAGTGTCAGAGTTTGTGGTATCGCCAATTCACGCCAAATGTTGTTGAATAGTGAAGGCATTGAACTTAGTGAGTGGCAGTCATTGTTGGCCGAGAAGGGTCAAGCGTATGATTTAGCTAAGCTACTTGAGTGGGGGCAAGAGCAGCAATTACTTAATCCTGTACTGGTTGATTGTACATCAAGCGAGTTAGTGTCAGACCGTTACCTTGATGTGATGAATGCCGGTTTCCATGTCGTCACCCCAAACAAAAAATCGAACACTCGTGATTATGCTTACTATCAAGCATTGCGTAAAACGGCTTTAACTCAGCGTCGACAGTTTTTGTATGAAACGACGGTAGGAGCTGGTTTACCGGTTATCGATAACTTGAAAAAATTAATGTATGCCGGTGATAAGCTACATAAGTTTAATGGTATTTTATCTGGGTCATTATCTTACATTTTTGGTATGTTAGATGACGGTATGAGTTTATCGCAAGCGACAGCAATTGCCCGTGATAAGTGTTTTACTGAGCCTGATCCTCGTGATGATTTAAGTGGTATGGATGTCGCCCGTAAAGTCTTAATTCTTGCTCGCGAAGTGGGTTTACCTTTGGAGTTAGACGACATTAATGTGGAATCGGTATTGCCTGCTGATTTTGATGACTCTGGCGATGTTAATCAATTTATGGCCAATCTTGCTTCATTAGATGAGGTTATCTCAGCTCGAGTAGCGGCGGCTAAAACCGAAGGTAAAGTACTGCGTTATGTTGGCCAAATTGAAGAGGGGCAATGCCATGTCAGAATTATTGAAGTCGATGCAACTGATCCATTATACAGCGTAAAAGGTGGCGAGAATGCGCTGGCATTCTATAGCCGATATTATCAACCAATTCCCTTTGTATTAAGAGGCTATGGTGCCGGTACCGATGTTACTGCTGCTGGGGCCTTTGCTGACGTATTAAGAACCTTAAACTGGACTCGTGAGGTTGGGTTATGAATCAAACGTTAAAAGTAAGCCAAGACACGCTTACTGTGTATGCTCCAGCGTCTATGGGCAATGTTGGTGTTGGCTTTGATTTGCTTGGCGCAGCATTAGCGCCAATTGATGGCTCATTATTGGGCGATAGAGTGATGATTAGCGCTGCTGCCAGCGGGGTTGAATATAGCCAAACAGGTGAATGGGCACATAAATTACCGAGCGATGGTAAGGATAATATTGTTTACCAATGTGCTGAGTTTTTTTTAAATAAATTACAACGACAAGATGGTGTCACTGTTTGTCTAGAGAAAAACCTGCCAGTCGGCAGTGGGTTAGGCTCTAGTGCCAGCTCTGTAGTCGCTGCGTTATATGCCTTAAATGAACATTTTGGACAGCCTTTTAACCAGCAAGCCTTATTAGCATTGATGGGCGAGTTTGAAGGGAAGATATCTGGCAGCGTGCATTATGACAATGTAGCGCCATGCTATTTAGGCGGCATGCAGCTAATGCTTAATGCCAGCAACAAAGCATGCGCTGCTATTCCAAGTTTTGATAGCTGGTATTGGGTTATCGCTTACCCGGGAATTTCATTATCTACTGCCAAAATGCGCGAATTGCTGCCGCAGCAATATGATAAGTCTGTAGCCATCGATTTTGGACGTTACTTAAGTGCATTTGTTCACGCGAGTTATCAGCAAGATGCCGCATTAGCGATTGAGATGCTAAAAGATGTTTTGGCTGAACCTTATCGTGCATCCGCAATTCCTGGTTATACCGAAGCGCGATCAGCATTAGCTGAATTAGGCATGCTGACTAGTGGTATTTCTGGCAGCGGCCCAACATTGTTTAGTGTAACCGACGATTTAGCCACTGCAGAAAAAGCCAAAAACTGGTTGATGCAGCATTATATTTCGGAGCAAGGTGGTTTTGCACACGTTTGTAAATTAGATAAACTAGGCACGCGCTGCGTGTAACGCTCTCTTTCACATTATTGATATTGAAATTTAAAAGGCAGTCGCAATGGAATTATATAACTTAAAACACCCATCGCAGGTAGTTAACTTCAGTCAAGCGGTTCAGCTGGGTTTAGGTAAAGATAGAGGATTGTTTTTCCCAAAGTCCATTCCTGTACTATCCAATATAGATGCATTGCTGGCATTACCCTTTGCTGAGCGAAGCAAAAAAGTCTTGGGTGCTTGGTTAGCGGATGAACTAGGGCAGGAAAGTGTTGATAAGCTCGTTGATAAGGCATTTACCTTCGATGTACCACTCGTTAAGGTTGATGATAAACGCGCTTGTTTAGAGCTTTTTCATGGCCCTACATTAGCGTTTAAAGATTTTGGCGCACGGTTTATGGCCCAATGTGTTGATTTACTTGCTGGCAATAAAAAACTGACCATTTTAACCGCAACATCGGGTGATACTGGCGCTGCAGTAGCGGATGCATTCTATGGTTTAGATAACGTTAATGTAATGGTGTTATACCCAAAAGGTAAAATTAGCGAACTACAAGAGAAGATGTTTACCACCTTAGGTAAAAATATTCATACTGTGGCAGTAACGTCTGACTTTGATGCGTGTCAGCATCTGGTAAAACAAGCTTTTGATGACAGTGATGTTCGCGATGGCTTAGCGTTAAATTCTGCTAATTCGATTAATATCAGCCGTTTATTAGCTCAGATATGTTATTACTTTGAAGCGGTAGCGCAAGCAAAGCAAGCTGGACATAATGAGCTTGTGATGTCTGTACCCAGCGGTAATTTTGGTAACTTAACGGCCGGGTTATTTGCTAAAGCCATGGGGTTACCTATTAAACGTTTTATTGCAGCAACCAATAGCAATGACACTGTACCGCGTTATCTCACTGGTGGAGAATGGCAGCCACATAAAACGGTAGCGACTATGTCAAATGCTATGGATGTGTCAGAGCCAAGTAATTGGCCTCGTGTTGAAGCGATTTGTGAGCAAATGGGCTGGCCGTTATCATTGGTAGCTGGCGTGGCTCTTTCTGAAGATGATACCGCTGGCGCTTTAGCAGAACTTTATCAGTTGGGTTATCAATCAGAGCCTCATGCGGCGATTGCAGCTCATGCATTAACGCTTGGCCTAAGAGGTAACGAAACTGGTGTATTTCTAGGTACAGCGCATCCTGCGAAGTTTAAAGATGTGGTTGACCGTGAGTTGGCCATTAATTTGCCGTTACCTCCTGAATTAGCTGCAGTGGCACACAAAACGATTCTGTCAGCAGAATTAGATGCTGATTTTGGTCAGCTTAAGGCTCATATGTTTGCTGTGTTAAAGTAACCCCTTAGCTTCAAATATCTAACACCTAATATCAATGAGATTGGCATTAGGTGTTTTTTTATATTTCAATATTATGATCTTGGTCATACCTCATAATGCTTATCACAGTGTAGATTAGTAAAAGACGCATTATTGGCTATTATTTATACATTGGTGTTTTGTAGATAGATGACGGGAGAAGGTTATGTTGCAACGTTTAATGCGCGATCATAAGCATATTGCCATTTTGTTGAATATCCTTTCGAATAAATTGACTCGATTGGCTGAAGGTAACGGAGTTAATTTTAATCTGGTTAGGGATATCGTTGAGTATATGCAAGGCTATGCTGAGCATAGTCATCACCCGTTGGAAGATATTATTTTCGATTATTACAGTAATAAAACGGGTTTAGCGAATTGTGGCCAACTTTATAATGAACATCATCGTTTGGCTGAGGCATCGGGTGCTTTAGTTTATAGCTTGAATATGATTCTTTCGGATGTGGTTATCTCGCGCGACAAGTTGATTAACGATCTGCAAGAATATATTGACCTACAACAATTGCATATGCAGTATGAAGAACGGGAAGTATTTCCTAATTTTGTTAAGGCATTAGACAATAACGATTGGCAAAAAATCAACGTGTTATGTCAAAATCGCTTAATTGAAGATCCGTTATTTAATGATAATGATAAAACGATTTTTGAAGATTTACGGACCTATATTGAACATTCAGATAACAAATGATGTGATTATTCTGGGCTAGAGGGTTGTGATGTACATTCATAACCAACCTATAAATTTTGGCAAACAAAAAGAGCGCTCTATGCGCTCTATGCGCTCTTTTAATCGATTTTATCGTTAAGTGTTAAATGTGGTGGGATTCAATTAAAGCACTAATGTATTAACATCAAAATCGAATGAATCATCAATATCTTGCAATTCCTTGAGTAAACGCTGTTTATCCTTAATGGTTTCAATTTCACGCCATTTGCGTTTTTTTGACGAGCTTTTTGAGCGGGTTGGTCTTTCAACAACTTCGTCTAGCGCACCACCATAGTCTAATCGATCCATGGTAACCTCCCTTGTTATTATGATGTCTCTGCACAAATAAGTACCATATTTCAGCTATAGGGTGCAATAGTTGTGTTGCATTTACGTTACTAATAAATCACAGTTTAGTGAATTTGATATCAAAAACGCATAAAAAAACCTCAGCAAGCTGAGGTTTTTATTTAAGGCTAGTATTTGTTCTATAGCTTACCTTTACGATACAGGTTCACTAATGCATTGCTCGATGCATCTAAATCGGTAGCATCTTGGTCGGCACCAATTCGTTCAAGCACATCATTGCCTAATTGCTTACCTAGCTCTACACCCCATTGATCAAATGAGTTTATCTGCCATATAGCACCCTGAACAAAGGTTCTGTGCTCATATAGCGCGATTAACGCACCTAATGTTGTTGGCGTTAGCTTATCCATCAATAAGGTATTACTTGGCTTGTTACCAACCATTACCTTATGTTTTGCTATAAGCGGTTTTTGTTGCTCATCAAGCTGGCTATTGCTTAGTTCAGCCAGTGCTTCATCGTAGGTACGACCTTGCATTAAGGCTTGGGTTTGCCCAAAGCAGTTTGATGCAAGTTGGTCATGATGTTCACCCAACGGATTGTGGCTTTGCAACGGCATAATAAAGTCGGCAGGAATAAGTGCTGTGCCTTGATGTAGCAACTGATGATAGGCATGTTGACCGTTGGTACCTTCACCGCCCCAAATGACGGGACCGGTGCTGTAATCGACGTCAGTGCCATCGAGTGTCACTGATTTACCATTACTTTCCATGTCGAGTTGTTGAAAATAAGCCGGAAGACCACGTAAGTAATGATCGTAGGTTAAAATGACATGTGATTGAGCACCATGAAAATTACCATACAATACAGACAACATAGCCATGATGACGGGCATATTTTGTTCGATAAGCGTGTTAGTAAAATGCTCATCCATTTGATGCGCGCCATCTAACAAGTCTTTAAAGTTATCCATACCAATAAGTAGCGCGATTGGTAAACCAATGGCTGACCATAATGAGTAGCGTCCGCCAACCCAATCCCACATTGGGAATATGTTGTTAGCGTCCATACCAAACTCAGTTGCCTTAGCCACATTTGATGTTACAGCAACAAAGTGTTTCGCCACATCTTGTTGACTTGCACCTTGGCCTAAAAACCAATCTTTAGCGCTAAGGGTATTGGTAAGAGTCTCTTGAGTACTGAATGATTTTGACGACATCACAAACAATGTGGTCTCAGCATTGAGATTTTTTAATTTTTCACAGATTGAAGTTGCATCAACGTTGGCGACAAAATGGCAATTAAGCCCTGCTTGCCAATATGGTCTAAGCGCTTGTGAAACAATTTTAGGTCCAAGAAATGAACCTCCAATGCCGATACTGACGATATCTGTAATCGCTTTACCGGTATAACCTTTCCACTCGCCTGATTGCACCGTGCCAACAAACTTAGCCATTTTAGCTAATGTTTGTTGCACTTCAGGAACGATATTCGCTCCTTCAGCAATAATCGTTTGAGTTGCTTTACTGCGTAATGCAGTGTGCAATACTGAGCGCTGTTCGGTGTTGTTAATCACATCACCATTAAACATTGCAGTAATTTTTTCACTCAGTTTTGCTTCTTTAGCGAGAGAGAATAGCAGCTTAAGTGTTTCATCGTTCACACGGTTTTTAGAGTAATCTAAAAACAGACCACAAGCCGCAACGCTCATTTGCTCAAAACGTTGTGGGTTTTGGGCAAATAATTCGCGCATGTGAGGTAGTTGACTTGAATGGGTTTGTAGCGCCTTCCAAGTCGTGCTTTGAGTCAGTGTAGTCACGAGTAAAGCCTCCAACTAGCTTAAGTTTGTTTTTAGCATAACTTCTAGTTTGCCTTGATCGATGGCAAAATTACGAATGCCTTCTGCCAACTTATCTACTGCCATTGGGTCTTCGTTAAATGCCCAGCGGAATTGTTCTTCAGTGAGTGCTGTTGGAGCCGACTGTGTTGCTGGTGTCGCAACCAATTTCTGAATGATTTCTACATCAGTATTGGCTAATTCTTCTAGTAATGCAGGGCCAATCGTTAGACGGTCGCAACCTGATAATTCAATAATCTCACCAATATTTCTGAAACTCGCACCCATTACAACAGTGTTATAACCATGTTGCTTATAGTAGTTGTAAATCTCAGTAACAGAGACCACACCAGGATCGGTTTCTGCAGTGTAATCTTGGCCTGTGTCTTTTTTATACCAATCTAGGATGCGACCCACAAAAGGCGAAATAAGGTATACGCCAGCTTCTGCACAGGCTCTTGCTTGAGCAAAGCTAAATAGCAATGTTAGGTTACAGTTGATGCCTTCTTGTTCAAGTACTTTTGCTGCGCAAATACCTTCCCAAGTCGAAGCTAGTTTGATCAAAATTCGTGATTTATCAATTCCGGCTTCTTTATATAATTTGATTAGCTTATGAGCTTTGTCGATTGAGCGTTGCTTGTCAAATGATAAGCGAGCATCGACTTCTGTTGAGATACGACCTGGTACTAGCTTTAAAATTTCTACGCCAATATTGACTGCAAGTTTGTCGCCTGCATCTTCAATCTGTTGTTCAATACTTTGGCTTTGAGTTTTAGCCCATTCAATTGCATTCTCGATAAGAAAAGCATATTCAGGGATCTGAGAAGCTTTTAAAATGAGTGATGGATTGGTTGTTGCATCTTCAGGCTGGTAACGCTTAATAGCTTCTATGTCGCCGGTATCAGCAACGATGGTCGTGAATGATTTGAGTTGCGCGAGTGCATTGGCCATGGAAATTTCCTCTCGTTAAGCAATGAATATAGATCAATGCCTTTATTAGAAGCGATTTTAGGAATTATTCCAACTTTATTTGTAAAAAAATTACGAAATTATCCGCTGTTTTCGCTTATTTAAAGCCATTATTGTTGCTAAATAGACAGAATTGGTCAGTTTATACGGTACATACTTCCAATTCTATTACCGCTACGTCAGTGGCAGCCACTGGTGTACTAGTTTTTACGTTGTTCTGAAAATAAAAAAGTCGCTGCAAGCAGCGACTTCTAAAGTATAGCGTATCTATATTACAATTAACGTAATACTACGCGCTTTTCAGTACCCGTCACGATAGCTTCGATACGACGGTTAACACGGTTAGCTTCAGCTGAGCTACCTTGCATAACTGGTTTAGTGACACCGTAACCAACAGAATTGATACGGCTCATGCTAATGCCATACTTTTTATTTAGTGCACTAGCAACAGAAATCGCACGACGCTCAGAAAGCTTCATGTTGTATTCTGCTTTACCTACGTTAGACGCATGGCCTTGAACAGATACAGTGTGTTGTGGGTATTTAGTTAAGTGGTCAGCAAGTTTTTCTAAATCAGCAAACGAACCAGCACGGATTTCAGCTGAATCATTAGCAAATAAAATACCACCTAAGTCATACTTAGTTGTAACGTTTTCATAAACACTACAACCAGTCGCATCAACTTTGTGAGTTGATGGTGTGTCTGGACATTTGTCGATGTTGTTTGTTACGCCATCTTTGTCATCATCACCTAGAGCAACAACAACGGGTGCAACAACAACTGGAGCAGCAACTGGAGCTGGAGTAATCGTACCAAAACGGTAGCTTAGAGCTAGACCCCAATAGTTACTTTCCATTTTTAAGTTGTTTAATGCGTCAGCGTCTAAATTTTCGTAACGACGATATTTCGCTTCTAACTTAAGATTGTCGGTAAAGTTATAACCAACACCAGCGCCAGCAAATAATCCTACGCCAGAATCACTTAATTTCTGACCATTAACTGTTTGTTGGTTTTCTAATAGGTAACTATAAGTACCTATTTCTGATGATAAGCTCCACTTGTCAGCAAGTGGGTAAAAACCAACTAAACCTAGACTAACGCCGGTAGCTCCGACATCGTAGCTTTTAGTATCGTAATTAGTCCATTCAGCACGGCCTAGGTCACGATAACCTAATTCGATACCAATGTATTCGTTGAATAAATAACCGCCGAACAAGTCCCAAGCATATGGGTCATCTTCACCACATACTTTCATGGTTTTTTGGTCGCAGCTAGGTTCATAGTTATTGACGCCTACACCACCACCGATATACCAAGGTGTTAGTTCTTCTGCAGCTGATGCAGCAAAAGGCAACATAGAGGTGAGTAATACTACTTTTAATGTGTTCTTCATCATATATACATCCATTGTTATTTTACTCCACCAAATATGCATGTAACGGAGTTGTTATTTTCATGCATTACTGACGCTTAATGTGGTGTTTCTTTGTATTTTAGTCAGCGGCGCAATTATGGTCGGTAATTAGATGTTTTTCCATAGTAAAAAGGATTAATATTTTGTAATAGTTCACTATGCTACCTCGTTGCCATATAAGTGAAATCTTAAAAATATGAATAAAAACAGAAGGTAATGTTAATTGTTTGACGCTCTGAACGATTAGATTTATTATAAAAATATTGTTAATATTTTTAATGAGTTACTCAAGAAACATGGTTAGTTATTTTTTTTGAGGGTTAAAAACAAAAATACGTCCAATTAGGACGTATTTTACGTGAGTGGTAGCTGTTAACGTGTCCACACCCAGTTTTCGATCTCTTCAGGGTCGACACCGTTTGCTTTGATGTAGTTTTTGTGGTCTACCAAGCGTTGTAACATATCGGTCGTGATGGTCACATGTTGTGATTCATCAATTACGCCTTGCTGGAACAACTTATATGCCATATCGATAACTAAATGATAGCGAGAAGTACCATTACGCACACCCATATCAAATGGTGTAGTCGTTGAACCTTCTTCTTCATAACCTTTAATACGGAAGCGACGGTTACCTTTATAATCAAATACAAGCTTTTTGATGGTGTTTGGGTATCCATGGTAGTTGAATACCACGCCTTTATCTTCAGTGAAGACTTCATCCATCATCCAAGGCTTGCTTTGGAATTTAAGACTACCTAAACCGCTGCTGTGAAGTTCTGAGACACTTACAAAGCGGATGCGCACTCTTGGTAAAATCTCACGAATTAATACCAGTGAGGCCATACATTCTTGCGTCGCGTAGTCACCACAACCTGCAAGTACTACATCTGGTTTGTCATCAGAGGCGAAATCCCACACCATGATACCGTCTTTAGCTTGCTTACGGGCTTCATCAAGTGATAACCACTGTGGTAACGACTTTTTACCCGCAACGATAATATTCAGTTTATCGCGATCAGCGTAAGCACGTTCAGTGTAAACCAAGGTACTGTTAGCATCTGCAGGTAAATAAGCAGAAATAATGTTCGGATGTTTCTCTAACATAGCGCCTAGGAAAGACGGATTCTGGTGAGAATAACCGTTGTGATCTTGACGTTCTAATAGTGAAGACAATACGACGTTACATGCAGGGATAGGCTTACGGAAATGGATGCCTTGGCTTGCATGAACATATTTACAATATTGATCTGCCATTGATGACACTACCTGAGAGAAAGATTCGTAGGTAGGGAACATACCGTGACGACCTGTTACTGTGTAACCGTGTAACATACCGAAAAGTAAATTTTCAGATAGGAGCTCAATCACGCGGCCATCGCGAGACATATCTTGATCCCAGCTTTCGATTGGCCACTGCCATGCGCGGTCGGTTTCTTCAAACACAGCTTGTAGTTGGTTTGAGTATGTTTCATCAGGGCTGAAGATACGTAAGTTACGTTGATCGCGGTTTAGTTTGAAAGCATCACGCATCCACTCACCCATTTTCAACATTGAGAAACCACGTTGACCACGAGCTGTTTCTGAACCGTAACCCAATTTGTTTAAATCTGGATTTGCTAAAGCACGTACAACTTCACCGCCGTAACTCAGACGTTGACGACCACAACATAACTCTTTTGGCGGCATCAAAGACATAATGTCTTTATCAAATATCAATTCACCGCTTTCAGTGGTTTGCACTAATTCGTCAAACTTATAGCTAGCCAACCACTTATCAAGAGCTTCAAGATGGCCTTTATCTTTGGCGCAGTTGCTCACTATTACTTGATGAGATTCACAGTTACCAGCAAGTTTCTTACCATCGTATTCAGAAGTACCAGTCCAACCTTTTGCGGTTCTCATTAAAATAACTGGCCAGCGTGGTTTAACGACATCTTCACCTGAACGTGCGCGACGTTGGATGTCATTGATCATGTCATATGACAAGTCCATTGCTACGGTCATTTGTTCAAAAATATCGGTTTCCATTGCATCATCAACGATGATTGGGTGATAACCAAGACCACGGAATTCTAAATCTAGCTCTTCATGGCTCATTCGGCCCATACGAGTAGGGCCTGAAATTTTGTAACCGTTAATATGTACGATTGGTAGCACTGCCCCGTTGTTATCTGGTGAGACTAAACGGTTGGCATACCAAGATGCAGCTAATGGACCTGTTTCTGCTTCACCGTCACCAATTAAACAGGCGGCAATAAGATTTGGGTTATCTAATACAGAGCCCCAAGCAACTGAAAGTGAATAACCAAGCTCACCACCTTCTAATATTTGGCCTGGTGCTTCAGGATTCGCATGTGATGGATAACCGTAAGCTGCTGAGAATTTTTTACAGATATCTTCGATACCCGTTTCTGTATAAGGTATGGTCTCTGGGTAGAAATGGCTTAATGAACCTTCTACAAATAAGTTAGCTTGTACTGCTGGGAAACCGTGGCCAGGGCCAACAAGGTAAATGAATTCACGATTATGCTTAACAATAAGACGGTTAACGTTAGCGTAGACAAAGTTGATACCAGGACACGTTCCCCAGTGACCAAGTAAACGAGGCTTGATATCAGTATGTTGTAAAGGACGCTTAAAAAGTACGTTTTGCTTCAGATAAATTTGCGATGTCGCCAAGAAGTTAGTCGCTCGTACGTATTTTTTTAGTGCAGTTATTTCATTTGAGTTAGTCATTGTGACCTCGATTAAAAGTGAAAATAATTATTTAACTTTCTTTGAGAACACTGTATCTGTAATTTTATTACAATAATGTGGCCTTTATCTAATTTTTGACGAGTCACTTTTAGTTCAGATCGCATTTTTGGTTGATATGTCGATAATTACTTGAAATTTAATAACGATTTGCCAGTGCTTTAAGCATAGAGCATTAATAATAGAAGTGATAAAGTGTGATGGATGTCACTTGTTGCTTTTTGTTTTATTTGTGTTGCTTCAACGTGTCATTTACTTAGGCAATGTATCAGGTAGGTAACGTTGTTTTAGCATTCACAGCCCTTGGTGATCTATACCTATTAATCCACCATCATTAGCTTTTATAATGGCGCCTTTATTTGGCACTTTTATTTGTTTTACCGTTTGACACATAGCAGCTCGCATATGAAGTGCCAGGTCTGTCCATTATGTGCTTTAACATTCAGCGCAATAGCCTGATACAAAAAAATAACCTTATAACGGGGAAGATTAGACAATATGGCAATGTTAGAAACGATTATTAATTTTATGAATAGCCTACTTTGGGGCAAGCTATTAGTTTATGGACTGGTAGGCGCTGGATTATTTTTCACCATTCGTCTCGGTTTTATTCAAGCCACTCATTTTGTTCATGGCATTAAAGTATTGGCTATTAGCCGTCGTCCAGGTAAGCATGGTTTATCATCATTTCAGGTTTTTTGTACCAGTATGGCAGCACGTGTAGGTGCTGGTAACATGGCCGGTGTGGCTGTTGCAATTGGTACCGCAGGACCAGGTGCCGTGTTCTGGATGTGGGCTATTGCGGTACTTGGTATGGCAACCGCAATGATTGAGTCGACCCTTGCCCAAGTTTATAAAGTGAAAGATGGTGATGGTCAGTACCGTGGCGGGCCTGCTTATTATATGGAGAAAGGTCTTGGTCAACGCTGGATGGGTGTGCTGTTCTCGATATTTTTAATTATAGCCTTTGGTTTAGTGTTTAATGCAGTCCAGGCTAACACCATAACTGGTGCTATGACTCAGGTGTTTGGTTTTGAGCCTGTCTATATTGGAATTGGTATTGTTATTTGCAGTGCCTTTGTGATTGTTGGAGGCCTTAAGAAGGTTGCTAAAGCATCTGAGTTAATTGTGCCTGTGATGGCTATTGCTTATATTGCCATTGCTTTTGTCGTTGTGGGTATGAACATTGAAAAATTACCCGACATATTCATGTTGGTTATCAATAGTGCATTTGGTTGGCAAGAAGCTGCTGCTGGTGGTGTTGCATTTAGTGTTTCGCAAGCAATGCAAGCTGGTATTGCCCGAGGATTGTTTTCAAACGAAGCGGGTATGGGGAGTGCCGCAAATGTTGCTGCAAGTGCATCTCCAAATCCTAACCATCCAGCATCGCAAGGTTTTGTGCAAATGATGGGCGTGTTTGTTGATACTATTGTTATTTGTACCGCAACCGCAGCGATTATTTTATTATCTGGAGATGCAGCTTCTAGCTCGGATGGTATTGCCAAAACCATTAGTGCATTAACCAGTCATGTGGGTGATTGGGGTGGAGCATTTATTGCTTTTGCCATTTTACTCTTCTGCTTTACGTCTATTATTGCCAACTATTCTTATGCAGAAACCAATGTAATGTTCTTGTCTGGCAATAGTAAAAAAGCCTTACCTTTATTTCGTTTAGTGGTTTTAGGTATGGTGATGTTTGGTTCTCTCGCTAAAATTAGTTTGGTTTGGGATTTAGCGGATGTGTCGATGGGGCTAATGGCCATTGTTAACTTAGTGGCATTAGTCTTGTTGTCTGGTTTGGCGGTTAGAGTGATCAATGACTACCGTGAACAGATAGACGCTGGTATTGATCCGGTATTTGATACTAGTAAGTTTCCGGAGCTAGCCGATCAATTAGAAGAAAAAATTTGGCCTAACTCAGCAGAGCCTGTAAAAAAATAGCATTTACCTATTAGGGTAATCGAAAAAACCATGCTACAGCAGCATGGTTTTTTTTTATCAGTTCAGTATGATGACATTATGATTTTACCTGGAGCGTACTTATGCTGGTTTTAGTTTCACCCGCGAAAACATTAGATTTCGAAAATCCACCTATAACTAACACCCATTCTCAGCCGTGTTTACTTAAACAAAGCCAAGCATTGATTGATGTATGCCGTGAATTAACACCAATGGATATTGCCAGTTTAATGAAAGTAAGCGATAAAATTGCCGGGCTTAATGCTGCTCGTTTTGCTGACTGGCAGCCACCGTTTAGCCTTGATAATGCTAAACAAGCTATATTCGCATTTCGAGGTGATGTCTACACCGGTTTTGATGCCGATCATTTATCTGAGTCACAAATAGCTTCTAGTCAAAAGCATCTGCGTATTTTGTCTGGTTTGTATGGTTTACTTAAACCGTTGGATTTAATTCAACCGTACCGGTTAGAAATGGGTACCAAACTAACAAACTCACAGGGTAGCAATTTATATGCTTTTTGGGGCGAGACTATCACTGCTGAAGTGAATAAGGCCTTGAAAGAGCAGGGTGACGATATCATTGTCAATTTAGCGTCGAATGAATACTTTAAATCGGTCAACGTTAAGCAGCTTGAAGGACAGTTGATTACACCAGTATTTAAAGACTGTAAAAAAGGTCAATTTAAAGTGATTAGCTTTTATGCTAAAAAAGCGCGCGGATTGATGGCTCGTTACATTGTGGATACTAAACCTACTAGTGTTGAACAATTAACCGAGTTTGATCTTGAAGGTTATTATTATAACGAAGTGCAATCGACCCCTACAGCGCCAGTGTTTTTACGAGACGAACAAAAATAACGCTCTCTGAAATAATAAAACCAGCTTGATAAAAAGCCCTTGAATAAGGGCTTTTTAATGTCTGAGTGTTAAGCTCGATTGAGATAAACCGATTAGTGTTGTTCTTTTTGCTGAGTAACAGGCCTTAAATCGATTTCTGATTGCGCCATCATATAAGCAAATTGTGCATAAGCAGCGGCACTTTGCGCTAGTTTCTTGGGATCAATTTTATCCAAGGTGTCGTTAGGAGTGTGGTGATAATCAAAATAATCTGAACCATCTTGATTTAACGACGCAACTGGAACGCCTAATGCTGGTAGAATTGAAACATCTGGGCCACCAGACGCTTCATTATTGCCTAGCTCAACGCCGTTTAAGGTCATAGCTGAATGTTCTTGTTTGACCTGCTCAAATGTCGCGGCATTAACGTTAAAATCAATTTTATATACGGGTCCTGCACCAAAATCAGATTCTGCGGCAATATAGTGTTTATCTAATTCATCAGCATGTTGTGCCGCATAGGCTTTACCGCCAACTAAACCGACTTCTTCTGCAGCGTATAATACCACTCGAATAGTGCGTGCTGGCTTTTGTGGTAAGTCTTGGATAAGTTTAGCAGCGGTGGTGACAATCGCCACACCAGCGCCATCATCAATCGCACCTGTACCTTCATCCCACGAATCAAGATGAGCACCAATAAGGACGATTTCGTCAGGCTTACTGCTACCTGTGACTTCTGCAATGACATTATAAGATGTGGCTATCCCTAGATTTTCTGAGGTCAAATTTAATGATAGTGTGATGTTTGGATCGCGCTTTAACATCGCATTAATTAAATCGGCATCTGGATTCGACATTGCTGCCGCAGGAATTTTAGGCGTTCCTTCTTCATATCGCATCATACCAGTATGGGCCATTCTGTCATGATCCGTCCCAATAGAGCGGATAACGATGGCAACCGCTCCTTTTTGTGCAGCCACTATAGCTCCTTGAGAGCGACCACCTACAGCTTCGCCATAACCTTTACCTGTAATATGGCGTTCAGTTTTGTGGTCGATGAATACAATTTTGCCTTCGATGCGTCCAGGTGATGCATTAGATAACTCTTCTAAGCTGTCAAAGCGTACAATTAATGCTTGAATACCGTTAACCGGTGTTGCCACGCTTCCACCTAAGGCGGTAACGACTAATGGCTGATCATAAGGCGCCACGATACTTGCGTGGGCGCTACCTCTTGACCATGCAGGAACTTGAACAGACTCCTTGTACACTTTATCAAATCCGAGCAGCCACAATTTTTCCATTGCCCAATCAACCGCAACTATATCTTTATCCGTGCCAGCTAATCTTGGTCCAACTTCAACGGTGAGTGATTCGACTATGTCATAACTTAAGCGAGACGATAAAGCTTGTTTAGCTAATTGTTGACTGATTTTTGCATCATCAGAATCATTAATCACTAATTGTGGTGCAGTGGCTTTAGTTGGTGACGTTGTTTGACAGCCAATAAGTGCTGCAAAAATGGCACCGACGAGAGTGGCTCTTTGATAGTTTTTCATGAGTTTCCTTTGATTATTTTAGCTAAGTCTCATTTTTTACAACAATCTACCAAAAAGTGTGCTTTATGTCCCGACTCTATTTGTAAGGGAACGCTATATTAGAGCGGGGTTAGATGAGGAGAAGAGCGCGTGATGAATATAGAAAAAATGCAGCAGCAAGCAGATCATGCGGTCGTATTGCTAAAAGCATTAGCAAATGAACGTAGATTGTTTATTTTGTGTCATCTTCTTAATGAAGGTGAAATGTGTGTTGGTGAAATGAATAAGAAGTTGGGGTTGAGTCAATCGGCATTATCTCAACATTTGGCATGGCTTCGTAAAGACAATTTAGTCTGTACTAGAAAAGAAGCACAAACCGTTTTTTATTCATTAAAAAGTAATGAGGTAAAAGAGTTAATTCAAGTATTAAATAATATGTATTGTTATTAAATTGACTCCACAAACGTCTTAACTGATGCATCTCATTGATGATGTCTTAAGTTAAGACGTTTAGTTCTGTAAATTATATACACGCCATATGCCGCTTACTGGCCGCAATTAAGACACTTCAAACCACAAACCTGCAATGTATCAATATTTTCAAAACCACCAACAATCAACTTTCAACTTTCAACTTTCATAAAATTGATCGTTCTCCCGTTGAAATGAGTGAAAGCTTTCATACTGTCTTTCTACAGGCTTAGTTAGTCGCCAATATTAATAGTATTAAATTAAACGTTAAAACAGCTCTCAAGCGCAACTTGCTTTTAATCAGACTATTTTTCAGGGTCAGATCATTAATAATTTTGACATTATTATATTGATACTAATCTGTTGAGTTGAGTTGAGTTGAGCTGAGATAGGGGAAGTTGCAGATGAAAAAGATAGATAGGTAAAATTTAGTAATAAAAAAACCGGCCTAAGCCGGTTTTTTGAATCTTAATCTACAAAAACTTAAGCTGCGATAGCTTTGATTTTTGCATTTAAGCGAGCCTTCTGACGACCGGCTTTATTCTTATGAATAAGACCTTTAGTCGCCATACGGTCAACAATTGGTTGTGCAATAGCGAACGCTTCTGTAGCCGCTTTATGGTCACCACTTTTGATAGCAGCGATGACTTTTTTAACGTATGTACGTAACATAGAGCGACGACTAGCATTATGCTGACGACGCTTTTCAGACTGAAGCGCGCGCTTCTTTGCAGACTTGCTATTAGCCAAGGTGCAACTCCTAAAAACTGGATTTGATACTTTTAAAGGCCGAGGAATATGCCTGCTTTTTGTCGTCTTGTCAACGACTACAGTTGAATAATCATCATAAAGATAAATTAATCCAACCTAACATGCCTAACTTCAACCCACTCGTGTAATATGTGGCGCAATTCTACCAGCTCTTTGGTCTGTGTGACAGGGCCATAATAGAATATTTATTAATATATCCCATTAATTTTCGTTGAAGTGTGTTTGTGCCTGGGGGGCTGTTTGAGCAAAAAATTATTTAAATCAGGCTTGATTGTCAGCGTTATGACGCTGATTTCACGAGTATTAGGTTTAGTTCGAGATGTAGTGATTGCGAACCTAATGGGAGCAGGCAGTAGTGCTGACGTGTTCTTTTTTGCAAATAAGATACCTAATTTTTTAAGGCGATTATTTGCCGAAGGGGCTTTTGCGCAGGCATTTGTGCCGGTACTGACCGAGTACCAGGAAAAAATGACCCCAGAAGATACACGCGAGTTATTAAGTAAAGTCGCTGGTACCTTAGGTGTACTAGTGACAATTGTTACTTTGGTTGGTGTTGTTGGTTCTCCAGTATTAGCTGCTCTTTTTGGTGGTGGCTGGTTTGTCGATTGGTTAAATGACGGGCCTAATGCAGAAAAATTTGAACTGGCTTCTGTCATGTTAAAAATTACCTTTCCGTACTTATGGTTTATCACCTTCACAGCCCTAGCAGGATCAATCCTTAATACTCGTGGACGCTTTGCAGTTTCAGCCTTTACGCCAGTATTTTTGAATGTGGCGATTATTGCCGTGGCTTTATGGTATGCGCACACATTAGAAAACCCTGAAATTGGTTTGGCTTGGGGGGTATTTGTTGGTGGATTGATTCAGTTTTTATTCCAAATACCTTTCTTAATTCGTGAGAAAGCACTTGTTAGGCCTACGTGGGGATGGCATCACCCTGGTGTGGTAAAAATTAGAACCTTGATGATCCCAGCTTTATTTGGTGTGTCTGTGTCGCAAATTAATTTATTGTTCGACACTTTTATAGCCAGTTTCCTGATGACCGGATCGATTAGTTGGTTGTATTATGCAGACCGCCTATTGGAGTTCCCTTTAGGATTATTTGGTATTGCCATCGCGACAGTGATTTTGCCTGCATTATCGCAAAAACATGTTAATGCCCAAGGCAGTGGCTTTAACCAAACGATGGATTGGGGAGTAAAAGCCATTTTACTCTTAGGCACACCGGCTATGTTAGGACTGATTATTCTTGCTAAACCAATGCTGATGGTGTTGTTTATGCGTGGTGCATTTAGCCTAAATGACGTTGAAATGGCTTCGTATAGCTTGGTTGCTTATGGCTGTGGTTTGTTAAGTTTCATGATGATTAAAGTGTTAGCTCCAGGATATTATTCGCGTCAAGACACTAAAACGCCGGTTAAATATGGCATTATTGCCATGGTTAGTAATATGGTGTTTAACCTTATTTTTGCCATTCCATTTGGTTATGTGGGCTTAGCCATTGCGACCTCAATGTCTGCGCTATTAAATGCGGGTTTGTTATATCGAGGTTTGCATAAAGCGGGCGTTTATCAAATGAGCCGACAAACGTTATTTTTCTCGTTTAAAGTGATTATTTCTACAGCCTTAATGGCCATTGGCATTGTTTATTTTATGCCGCAACAAAGTACATGGCTCGAATGGCACACCTTTGAACGGATGTTTATGTTGATTGAGCTCATTGTTGGTGGCGCGGTTATTTATTTGTTGAGTTTACTCGCATTGGGTGTACGGCCTTGGAAAATTAAACGTCAGGGATAATTTATCCTACGTGAGAGACTTAGGCATATCGGCTGATTATCCAAAATTCGCTGTAATAATCTGAGGTTGAAACTCGCATCTGACATTGGTTTGGGTATATAATCTGCCGATTTGCAATAGGCAGTATTGAGCGTAATGGAATTAATCCGCGGTATACACAATATTTTACCTTCTCATCATGGTTGCGTTTTGACCATTGGGAATTTTGATGGTGTCCATCGTGGCCATGCACAGGTGATCAGCAGCTTGGTTAATAAAGCGCATCATTTTCAACTGCCTGCAATGTTAATGACCTTTGAACCGCAACCGCAAGAACGTTTTCGTGGTACAGATGCGCCGGCACGTTTGAGTCTTCTACGTGATAAAATTAGATTGTTAGATGAGCTTAAAATTGATCAGCTACTTTGTATCAATTTTACTGAAGCCTTTGCTAGTCAACCTGCTGAAGCGTTTATTGAAGAGTTACTGGTTAAAAAACTCGGGGTTAAATATCTCGTTGTTGGAGATGATTTTTGTTTTGGTAAAGGTCGCTTAGGCAACTTCGATATGCTCGTTGCTGCGGGTAAAGAATTTGGCTTTACTGTGGTCAGTACACAAAGCTTTGTTGTTGGTTCGTTGCGAGTAAGCTCTACTGCAGTGAGAGAACAACTAGCGTTAGGGCACTTAGAGCAAGCAAGGCGGTTATTGGGTCATCCTTTCATTTTAAGTGGTAAGGTTGCACACGGGCAAAAATTAGGCCGTACAATTGGTTTTCCAACAGCAAATATTGCCTTAAAACGACACGTAGTACCTGTAAGAGGGGTGTTTGCGGTTCGTTTGTACTGGGATGGCAGTGACATTTATGACGGTGTGGCTAATGTGGGTTTTAGACCCACTGTAAATGGTCAAACTTGCAGATTAGAAGTCCATTTGTTTGATTTTAGCGGTGATTTATACGGCAAACGAGTGGAAGTAGAATTAGTAGCAAAGATCCGTGATGAACAACCTTTTGAGTCATTGGACGCGCTAAAAAAACAGATTTTAAATGATGCAAATGAAGCTCGCGCTTTATTTAGCAACGATGCTAGCTGAAATGAATCAGCTTTAAATAATGGTATGGGATCAATGAGCGACTATAAATTTACTTTGAACTTGCCGGAAACAGAGTTTCCGATGCGCGGTAATTTGGCAAATCGCGAGCCAGAAATGTTAAATAGCTGGACGCAAGACGGACTGTATCAACAGATCCGTGATAGCCGTGCTGGCCGTAAACCTTTCATTCTTCATGATGGCCCTCCATACGCCAATGGCAGCATTCATATTGGTCACTCGGTAAACAAAATCCTTAAAGACATCATTATTAAGTCTAAAACCATGTCAGGTTTTGACGCGCCTTATATTCCAGGCTGGGATTGTCATGGATTACCGATTGAGCTTAAAGTTGAGCAAAAAGTCGGTAAGCCAGGTGTCAAAATTTCTGCGGCAGAGTTTCGTGAAGAATGTCGTAAATATGCCGCTATCCAAGTTGATGGCCAACGTGATGACTTCATTCGTTTAGGTGTATTAGGTGATTGGCAAAACCCTTACCTAACCATGGACTTTTCAACCGAAGCGAATATTGTCCGTTCATTGGCAAAAGTAATTGAAAGCGGTCATTTACACAAAGGTGTTAAACCTGTGCATTGGTGTACCGACTGTGGTTCAGCACTTGCTGAAGCTGAAGTGGAATACGAAGATAAAACATCTCCAGCCATCGATGTCGCTTTTGTGGCGGTTGATAGCCAAGCCGTTGCAGCTAAATTTGGCGTAGAAAATTATGCTAAACCAGTAGCAATGGCAATTTGGACCACGACCCCATGGACGATTCCTGCAAATCGTGCATTAGCGTTAAGCCCTGAGTTAGATTACAGCCTGGTTGAATTTGTTAAGAATGGTGAAACGACTACCTTGATATTAGCTCAAGTTCTGGTTGAGTCATGTCTTGAGCGTTACAGTGCAGAGTCACACACTATTTTAGGTGAAGTAAAAGGCGCAGAACTTGAGTTAATGCGTTTTAATCACCCATTTTATGCGTTTGACGTGCCTGCTATTTTAGCCGATCACGTTACTACTGACGCAGGTACCGGTATTGTACATACAGCACCAGGCCACGGTCAGGACGATTTTATTGTCGGCCAAAAATACGGTTTGGAAGTCGCTAACCCTGTTGGCGACAATGGTGTTTATAAGCCAGACACTGAGTTTTTTGCTGGTCAGCATGTATTTAAAGCCAACGCCAATGTGGTTGCGCTGTTAGAAGAAAAGGGCGCATTACTTCTGCATGTTGCTATACGCCATAGCTATCCACATTGCTGGCGCCACAAAACACCAATTATTTTCCGTGCCACGCCACAATGGTTTATCTCTATGGATAATCATGGTTTGCGTTCACAAGCGTTAAAAGAAATTGAACAAACGAAGTGGATCCCTGATTGGGGCCAAAGCCGTATTGAAAAAATGGTAGAAAATCGTCCAGACTGGTGTATTTCACGTCAGCGTACTTGGGGCGTACCTATTACGTTGTTTGTGCATCGTGAAACGGATGAATTACATCCAGACAGTGTTTCATTAATGGAACGTGTAGCGCATCGCATTGAACAACAAGGCATTCAAGCTTGGTGGGATTTAGATGCCAGTGAATTGTTAGGTGATGAGGCAGATCAATACCGCAAAGTGACTGATACATTGGATGTATGGTTTGACTCAGGTTCATCATTCTCATCTGTTGTCGCAGCGCGTCCAGAGTTTCATGGGCATGACATTGACTTGTATCTAGAAGGAAGCGATCAGCATCGTGGTTGGTTTATGTCATCATTGATGATCTCAACCGCTATGAATGGTAAAGCACCTTATAAGCAAGTGTTGACTCATGGTTTTACCGTTGATGGTAAAGGCCGTAAGATGTCAAAATCTGTTGGTAACGTGATAGCTCCATTACAAGTAATTAATAAGCTAGGTGCTGATATTTTACGCCTGTGGGTTGCTGCAACTGATTATAGTGGCGAAATGACGGTATCTGACGAGATTTTAAATCGTAGTGCTGATGCATATCGTCGTATTCGTAATACTGCCCGTTTCTTGCTTGCTAACTTGAATGGCTTTAACCCAGAAACGGATATGATCGCATCTGAAGATATGGTCGCGTTAGATCGTTGGGTTGTTCGCCGTGCAGCAGTACTGCAACAAGAAATCATCGAAGCGTATGATCAATACAACTTCCATTTAGTGACTCAAAAACTGATGCAGTTTTGTTCTGTAGAGCTAGGCAGTTTCTATCTTGATATTATTAAAGATCGCCAGTACACCGCTAAGCAAGAAGGACATGCACGTCGTAGCTGTCAATCTGCTCTTTATCATATTGCCGAAGCGATGGTTCGTTGGATGACACCGATTTTAAGCTTTACCGCTGATGAAGTATGGCAATTGTTACCAGGTAAACGTGAAAAGTATGTGTTTACCCAAGAATGGTATCAAGGCTTAGAAGCCGTCACTCTTGAAAGTGATTTAAGCGATGATTATTGGGAGAAACTATTAACAGTCCGTAACGAAGTTAACAAAGTACTCGAACAAGCGCGTCGTGATAAACGTATTGGTGGTTCATTAGAAGCTGAAGTGACATTGTTCGCCGATGCTGATTTAGCTGCTGAGTTAGCTAAAGTGGGTGATGAGTTACGATTTATTCTTATTACCTCTAAAGCAGCCGTGGCGGATATGTCACAAGCGGGTAGCGATGCCATCGAAACCGAATTAAGTTCGCTTAAACTAGTGGTTGCCAAAAGTGCTGCCGAGAAGTGTGAGCGTTGCTGGCACTATCGTGAAGAGGTTGGCACCATTGAAGCTCACCCAACATTGTGTCAGCGTTGTGTGACCAATATTGAAGGTGAAGGCGAGCAACGCGAATTCGCGTAAGGAAACATTGATAATGAGTACTGTGCCATTAACATGGAAAGACAGTGGCTTACGTTGGTATTGGGTAGCTGCATTGGTGTTTTTAGCCGATCAGCTGTCTAAACAATGGGTCCTGAGCAATTTTGAATTGTATGAGTCTATACAGCTTTTACCGTTTTTTAACTTCACTTACGTGCGAAACTACGGTGCAGCGTTCAGTTTTTTAAGTGAAGCAGGAGGTTGGCAACGTTGGTTGTTTACCATTATTGCGGTTGGTTTTAGTACCTTGTTAACAATATGGTTGCGTAAACAATCTTATTCGTTATGGCGCAGTAATTTAGCCTTTACCTTAGTTATTGGCGGCGCATTAGGTAATTTGGTTGATCGTTTAATGCATGGTTTTGTAATTGATTTTGTCGATTTTTACTGGAATACCAGCCATTACCCTGCATTTAATATTGCCGATGCAGGCATCTTTATTGGTGCGGTACTGATCATTTGGGAATCATTTAGACCCGACGCAAAGCCATCGAAGGAGCAAGATTAACTATGACAGATTTAAATAAGCAAGACAGTCATTCATTAATATGTCATATGAATATTGTACTGGAAGACGGGTCCACAGCCGACAGTACAAAATCATCTGGCAAACCTTCACGTTTAAATATTGGTGACGGTAGTCTAAGTCCGGCTTTTGAAGACGAACTAAAAGACTTGAAAGAAGGTGATAAGCACACATTTACCTTAGCGGCAAAAGACGCTTTTGGTGAGTCAAACCCTGATGCGATTCACTATATGGACCGAAGTCGATTTCCTGCAGATATGAAGCTTGAAGACGGTGTTATTGTGAGTTTTGCGGGTCCTGGTGGCAGTGAAATACCGGGTATCGTTCGCGATACTGCTGGTGATTCAATTACCGTCGATTTAAACCATCCACTCGCAGGACGCACGCTTACGTTTGAACTTGAAGTGATTAGTGTCATAACTGAGTAAAAAAGGTAGCACATGCTAAAAGTTGATCCGACGTCTCCAGAACTGAGTATTTTATTGGCCAACCCTCGTGGTTTTTGTGCCGGTGTTGACCGTGCTATCAGTATTGTTGAGCGTGCTTTAGAGTTATTTGAACCACCAATTTATGTACGCCATGAAGTGGTACATAACCGATATGTGGTTGAAAACCTAAAACAGCGTGGTGCTCTTTTTATTGATGAACTTGACCAAGTACCAGACAACAGTATTGTTATTTTTAGTGCTCACGGTGTATCACAAGCTGTGCGTAAAGAAGCTAAAAATCGTGGTTTAAAAGTCTTCGATGCGACATGTCCTTTAGTGACAAAAGTACATTTACAAGTGACTCGTGCAAGTCGTAAAGGTATTGAGTGCATTTTGATTGGTCATGAAGGCCATCCAGAAGTTGAAGGCACTATGGGACAATATGATAATCCTAAAGGTGGTGTTTATCTTATTGAGTCTCCAGAGGATGTTAATAATCTTCAGGTCAATAATCCAGACAACTTATGCTTTGTCACTCAAACAACACTTTCTGTTGATGACACCTTAGATATTATTACTGCATTGCAAAAGCGCTTTCCTTCAATTGAGGGGCCGCGTAAAGATGATATTTGCTACGCGACGCAAAATCGACAAGATGCTGTACGTAGTATGTCTTCAGAAGTCGATTTATTGATTGTTGTCGGTTCTAAAAATAGCTCTAACTCAAATCGATTACGTGAGCTGGCTGAAAAAACAGGTACGCAATCTTATCTCGTTGATACCGCTGCTGACGTTGAGGCTGTGTGGTTTGATGGCGTGAAAAAAGTAGCAGTAACTGCTGGTGCTTCAGCGCCTGAGGTTTTAGTGCAACAAGTTGTTAACGCGATAGCTAAACTTGCACCGAGTATTATTACTGAAGTTGAAGGCCGTAAAGAAGATACTGTATTTGCAGTTCCAGCTGAATTACGTTAGTAATTTCAATCATCTATAAATATTAACCCGCAACTTAATTTAAGTTGCGGGTTTTTTGTGCTTACAAAGTAAACCGAGTATAATACTGATAAAATATGTTGTTCTATTAATCATACAAAATTGATACTATCTGATTACATTTAAGTCAGTTATTATCTATGCAGAATGTTTAGACTTGTTTAATAGTTGTGCTGTATAAAAAATCGATATTCAAGAGTGAAAATATCTACTTTTGATCTTATCTGGAGGTTTTACGCTCATGTCATGCAAAAGGAATGGATTTTCCTTAATTGAAGTAATGGTCTCACTGGTTATCTTAGTGATTGGCCTTATTGGGATTTTTAATCTTCATATTATGTCGAAACAGGGTAGTTTTGAGTCTTTTCAGCAAACTCAAGCGTCATATTTTGCCAATGATATAATAAATCGTATGCGCCTGAACGTAAGTGAATTAAGCAATTATGGATCGTCCTCCGGTACTCACTATAGTGGAGAATCATTAACAAAACCCACAGAATGCTCTGGAGTTTATCGCTGTTCTAATACTGAATTGAGGGCGTGGGATTTATATGAGTGGCAGAGTGCTTTTATTGGCGATTCTGAAGTTGATAGTGATGGCAGTATTGGAGGTTTGCCTTCGCCAACAGCATGTGTGTATGTTAATTCAAATGATGTTGTAATAGTGATGACGTGGAAGAGTGTCCGTAAATTTAATGGTGCCAATGAGAATTATTCTGATGAAGTAAAGTCATGCGATTCCTCTGGTGCAACGCGAAGAGTTTTTGAAATTAAAACGGCAATTTTTTAATGAGACATATGATGAATCACATTTCTATAAAGCATCGTGGAATGTCTTTAGTTGAATTAATGATAGCCATGCTTGTTGGGTTATTTTTAACCGCGGGTATCTTCACTATGTTTAATATGTCGTCAAGCAATGTGACAACTACCGGTCAATTCAATCAGCTACAAGAGAATGGGCGTATAGCTCTGGCTATTATGGAAAGAGATATCAGCCAGCTGGGATTTTTTGCTGATATAACTGGCACAGAACTTATTGTGAATGTTAATTCTAGTAACTCAGCGACAGTTTTAACATCGGACTGTGTTGGTGAGGGGGTTAATAATGCAACTTTTCCTCAAAATGTCCCTGCTCATTTTCGAAGGCTATGGGGAAATGAATATACTAATGCGTTAACTATGGTGTGTGGTGCGCCTCTCACTCCAGACAGCAAAACGGACATTATACAAGTGAAGAGGCTTGTTGGACCTTCCGTGTTAGCCGCTCAGTTAGATGCTAACAGTTATTATGCTTCAGTTACTGCTAACGAAATTGAATTCTTTAATGGCAGTGTAGCTACACCGCCAGTAAAATTAAATAGTCGTATGTGGAAATATCAACATAGAGTCTATTTTGTGGAAACTGATTCAGGTATCCCTGTATTAAAACGCCGTAGTCTTAATATTTCAGGTGGCATGTCAAACGAAGAGCAACTTGTTGAGGGTATAGAGAATATCCACTTTTTATATGGTTTTGATAATGATGGCGACTCGACACCAGATACCTTTATACCCGCGAAAAATGTGTCAACTTTTATGTGGGACAATCAAGGTTTTCAACGTCTAGTTGCTTTAAGAATGTACGTATTGGTTCGATCTATTCAGATTGATCGTAGTTATGAAAATGATGTGACCTACACATTAGGTGATAAAGAAATATCGGGTTCGGTCAATCCAAATAAGAGTAACGACACTGATTATAAACATTATCGACGAAAGGTGCTGTCCACAACGGTGGTGTTAGAGAATCCTGTATTGATTAGAAATTAATGTAAGGTTGTCAAACCAAATTTAGGTGTGAAAATGATCAAGACGTATAAATATCAACAAGGAATAGTGCTGTTTTTTTCTCTAATCGTTTTAGTATTAATGACGATAATCGGTGTTGCTTTGGCGGTTAGTTCTACACAGTCCTTAAGAATGTCTGGTGCTGGTAGTGATAGGTTAGCTGCTACATCGCTTGCTCTGGGTGGACTCAATACTGTTATTTCAAAAAGTGTGGTGTATCAATTTAGTACCACTACTGATCCAAAGAGAACTGTGGCGGAATTGAGCGGTAGCCAAGATATTACGCTTATGCCTCTAGATAATCCAGGTATCAATGTAAGTTGTCAAAGAACTGAAAAGGCTAATGCTGCAAATTTAATTAACTGTCGAAGAGTCGAAATTTCTAGCACAGTTAATTACGGACGAGGTGGTTACGGAGAGCTGTCTGTGACAATGGGTGTTGAGCAAGAAGTGCTCAAGGAGAATTAAAATGTTCAGTAAGTATCCGATTTTTATTATGTTATTTTCTGTATTGGGCTTTGTAGCTAATGCCGTTGCAGATGATACCGAATTATATGTTTTAGAGTCATCTGTGCGTAGTGATGATAATCCACAGATTCTTATTATTTTAGATACTTCAGGTAGTATGGACAAAAATGGCGGCGATATGCTTTCCCCTCCATTTCTTACCCAACCTACACCTTCTACTAGCACCAAATTATATTATTCCACAAGTGTCGATGAAGTTCCGATCTCAGGAAGCCAGAACTACTTTACATATAGCAAAAATAATTGTAATTCGTCGTTAAGTATTATCAAGTCTTTCGGCATCTATACTGGTTATTTTAGACAATACCAAGATGGGAAATGGATAGCGTTACCAATCTCTGATGGTAGCGGGATTTCTGCTGTTGATTGTTATGAGGACATAGCCGTATCTGATAATAAAAATGCCAGTGGTAAAAGTAATGGTTATCCTGTTGATGGTTTAAGTAGTGCTTATAGCAATGATTCAAATGCTTTAAGTAATGCTAGATTAACTGATTTTGGTTTAGGACAACCTATTACTTTATTTACCGAAAATTATATTAATTGGTACCATAATAGGCCTTCAAATAGCTGGACTACCCGTATGGCTGTCGCTAAACGAGTGCTGAGTGAAGTTATCGTGAATACACCGGGTGTTGATTTAGGTTTGATGATTTTTAATGTAAATTCAAACGGTTATGATCGACATGGTGGTCGTGTTATTTCGAGTATCAAAACAGGGAATATAACTAATAAAAATAGTTTACTTAATACTGTAAACAATACTAATTCAATTCAGAATAACTCTACACCGTTGTGTGAAACGTTATATGAAGCGGCTCAGTATTTACATGCAAAAAGTGTAGTCAATGGCCACAAAACTAGTGGTTCTTCAACTAATCCTAGTTATGACACCAATGCAGAGTCTCCTTCTGGAACCTATAAAAGTCCATTTATAGGCAAAGAATGTGGCTCTAATGCATCTATTATTTTAATTACAGATGGTGCTCCACAGTATGATACCCATGAAAATGGCAATATAAAAACTTTGTTAGGCTTACCATCTAATACAAATGACGAAAATGTTCCTGGATCCCAGTACGTTACAGCTTATAATTACGATAAACATTATAGTTTATTACCTTCAGTCGCGAATTGGTTAGCTAATAATGACGTTAATCCATATGCTCCTGGTGTACAAACAGTTAAAACATATACCATTGGTTTTAGTGAGGGAGTCAATAACGCAACAACATTATTGAATGCAACTGCAACTCAAGGTCAAGGGAAAGCATACTACGCGACCGATACCACAGGGTTACAAGCTTCATTGATTAGCGCCATAGAAGCAATTAGCTTGGATAGCTCAAGTTTTTCTTCGCCGTCTGTCGTTCTTGATAAAACTCAAACTGGTAACTCTGCCTATTTTGCTATGTTTTTACCTGGTGAAGGTCCTAGGTGGACCGGTAATCTTAAAAAATTTAAAGTGAGTTCAACAGGTGATATTTTAGATAAACGTGATGTAAAAGCCTTCTCTAGCGATGGTCGAATCGCTAAAGATGCATGCTCTTTGTGGGTAACTGACTCAGATTGCGCCAACGCAAGTTATGAAGGTTACGATGTTAATGACGGTGGCGTTGCTGCCGCATTACGATCTAATTATCGAAACTCTGCAGGATTAGCGACAAGAAATGTTCTTACAAACACGGGTAATTCAGGTCAACTTGTAGCATTGACTAAGACTAATGCTCAAATTAAAGGCAGTTTAACAGAGCAACAGTTAGCAACATTTTTAAATGTCGATAAAGATAGTATAGAAAGCACTTTAAATTGGGCTAAGGGGCAGAACGTCGATAATGAAAAATATGATTTAGATACAGCCCCCTATCTTAGACAAGATATATTAGGTGACCCGCTTCATTCAAGACCTCTGGTCATAAATTATGGCACAACCGCTTCACCTGATATAAGAATTATTATGGGAACCAACCATGGCTTTGTTCATATGTTTAAAGACACTGAGTCAGAGGTTAATGGTGAAAGTGTCAGTGCTGTATCTGAATCATGGGCTTTTATTCCTCATGAATTATTACCTAATATTAAAAGCTTAAGAGATAATCCTAAAACAGGTGTTCATTCTGTTTATGGTATGGATGGTTCTCCAGTTCCTTATTTTGAATATGATGCAGATGGTAAAATCAATAAAGCTTGGGTATTTATGGGGATGCGAAGAGGAGGCAGTTCATATTATGCCTTAGATGTAACAGATAAAGATGCAGCCCCAACGTTACTGTGGATTAAGAATAACAGTGACTATTCGTTATTAGGGCAGTCTTGGTCTGAGCCAGTAGTGACGAAGATATCAGGTTGGAAAGATTCTAAAGGTAAGGCAAAACCTGTTCTAGTTGTGGGTGCGGGATATAACCCCAATACAAAAGATGGTGCCAGTGTTGGTACTAATGACACAACAGGTGCTGGTATTTATATCTTGGATGCTGCAACAGGAGCTAAACTGCATAGCTTTGGCGGTTCGGGAGCTGATACATCTATGCCTGGCATTGTTGATAGTATTCCGAGCAAAGTGGCAGTATTAGATAGTAACAATGATCAATTAACCGATCGCATTTACGCAACAGATACTGGTGCTAATGTGTGGCGTTTAGATTTACCGGGGTTACCGACAGACACCCAAAACCCATGGAGTGCGTATCATTTTGCGAGCATGGGAGGAGGGGATCTTGCATCTGATATTCGTTTCTATTCTGAGCCAGTAATAGCTCAAACAGCTTTTAGTAATGTAGCTGAACATACTTATACAGATATAAACAATAATAGTGTCACTTCAAAACAATACCAAAGCATCCCTTACGATGCAGTTGTTGTAGGGAGTGGACATAGAGCGAATCCTTTGAATAAAAGTAGAAATGATAAGTTTTTTGTATTCCAAGATAGGAATATTATTTCTAAATCTTATAGCTCTGCTGCTGGGAATACTGTTCCAGATACATTAACTATTTCAGATTTATATGATGTAACTACGGAGTCCCCAACCGAAGAAACAGCATTAATCACATTTGGCCTAAAGCGAGGTTGGTATTATCGTTTCGCAGATGCTGGTGAAAAATCTTTATCCGCCGCAACAATTGTGCAGGGAAAAGTATTTTTTACATCCTATGTGCCTCAGACCGGAGCAACTGAAAATGCATGTTTAGTTCCAGGTGAAGGACGTCTTCGCGGCCGAGATCTCCATAAAGGAGGGAAAGTTTACAGCAACTCACAAGACTATTTTAAAATGAGCGAACAGGTTCCTGATACTCCAACCTTAGTAATTCCTAAAAATGGTGATGATAGTAGCTATATGTATTTAATCGGAATTGGCGATGCCGCAAATGATATGATCAAAAAAGATCTTTTGGGTGATGATGGCTGTGCTGCTGGCGATAACAAATGTGTCGGTGGTGGCTTAGGCGTTAATCAGATCTATTATCATATGAAAGAGAATTAAAAATGAAAGTAACAATCACTAAAGCATACTCTGGTTTTACCTTAATAGAGGTAATGATTACCGTCGTCATTGTAGGGATTTTAGCTTCTATTGCATATCCCTCGTATACTAAATTTGTTGCGAAGGGAGCTAGGGCTGATGCGCTAGCTGGTTTGATGAATGTGGCCAACAGGCAAGAACAATATTATTTAGATCATAAAACGTTCACTAAAAATATGAAAAAACTTGGTTTTTCTGTTGATGTTGATGGTAATTTTGTTGTCGAGAATGGATTTTATAAAATAGATGCAACAGTTGCTAATGATAATAGGTACACTATTGAGGCTAAAGCTAATGATATCCAAAAGGCAAGAGATTCTGCATGTACATCGATAATGATTACTTCTGACGGAGAGAAAACACCCAGCGATTGCTGGTCTAACTAGTTAGGCGCACAATTGACATTAGTTGTAATCGTCGATATTTTTCCAGATAAACTTATAGAAATTCCTTTTGAGTATTCGCTATCTTTACTCGATGGGCAGTAGTGAATACTCATTTCGCTATCTCCAGATAACATACCATCAGTATTAAATATTATTGCTTTATCTGGAGATACTTTAATAAAATCTTTTAAATTAAGGTGTTGTTCCTTTTTTAATACGCTTGTATTGTTGTCTACTTTGTTGTCATTATCGTCATCAATAAAAATAAAATACCCATCAATCCAATCACCAGTACAGCTTGATCCACTACCAGGACAAACAACGATTTTTCTCCCATAGCTAATAGCTTGATTTCTTGCAAATGCGATTGAATTTTCAATATTGTTGATTGCTGTTGAGCTCCGAGTTCTTTCATATACAGATGTTAAAGATGGTACAGCAACTGCTAGTAAAATAGCGGCAACTGAAACAGTGACCATTAGTTCGATTAAAGTAAAGCCATGCATGTTTTTCATTTTTAATCCTCATGTCTATCTATGCCTTTATTTTGAATCATCAGGCAGAAAATAGATATGGTCAGCAGGCTATGTTACTCATTTTTATTTTACATGTTCTTACTTACACGTTACTTTTTTCCTAGAAAATCGAACTCTACCTGATTGATTAATAATTATGGCTTTCGAATATGGGCTATTGATCAAACCAGGACAATATCTAAATGTACCATTTGTTCCAGAAGCTAACCCGTCTGTTTGAAATCGTACATATTTTCTGTTGTAGTAAACTGTGTCATTTTGGTTAAAAGGTGGGATATTAAGTAGAATTACATCGGAAGCTGATAGTTCATTTAGTTTTGAGGTATCAAGAAACACGGTATATCCCTTATGCCATTTATTAGTGCATTTGTTTGCTTCTAAATTACATACCGTTACCTTTATCCCGTAGCTAATAGCCATATTTCTGGCAAATTGCATAGATTGTTGAATTGTCCTAATGTTGCAATTTGCTCTAATTTGTTCATTTAGCGCAGTGAAAGAGGGGACTGCAATAAGTGACATCAACATCACTATTAATGTCGTGACGATAACTTCGATAAGGCTAAAGCCTTTTAGGTGAGTAATGCTAGGCATACTAGTTCATCCTTAAACGTCGTTAGCTGCGTCCTGCAGTAAGATTAAATTAGTATAGAAAATAACCAGCAGCTTTGCTGAGAAATATCTTTTCATAAATACGTAAAATAGCCGCGACAATTAGCTTCGCTTTCAAGTAAGATATTTGGATGATGTTAGCAAGCATATAAATTGCAATGAGGACATATGCTTAATCAACTTCAGTATGGAATTATAAATGGTTATTAAATAGCTCCTGCTTGCTGTAGTGGATTGACTTGCAATAGGCACCATATTGACGTGCAAATGTGACTTGTTAGTAAAACAAATGGCAAATTCGATATTGCAGATTTGAAATAAACCATTTTCTTATCGATTTATCCCATCTCTTATCCCGAGTTGAGGTTAATCAAAAACTTAGCCGATGACAGGAGTATTTAATGAAAAAAGTCGAAGCGATTATTAAACCGTTTAAACTTGATGACGTGCGTGAGGCACTTGCTGAAATTGGCATTACGGGTATGACGGTATCAGAGGTTAAAGGCTTTGGGCGTCAGAAAGGCCACACAGAGCTTTATCGTGGTGCAGAATATATGGTTGATTTTTTACCTAAGGTAAAAATTGAATTAGTGATCCAAGATGACATTCTGGAACGTGCGATTGATGTTATCGTTGATATAGCCAGAACAGGTAAAATTGGTGACGGTAAAATATTTGTAACTGATATCGAACGCGTGATTCGTATTCGCACTGGCGAAGAAAATGAAGAAGCAGTATAAGGCCCATAAGGGCCTTTTTTTATAACTGTAAATATTGTGTGATTATGTTGTTGGTATAAGGTAATTCCGAGGTAGTGTATGGTGCAACGAATTGTTATCGTGGGTGGTGGGGCTGCAGGGCTAGCATTGGCTTCAAAATTGGGCCGGAAATTTGGTAAAAATCCGTTAATCGATATTAGTTTGATTGATAAAAATACCGTCCACATATGGAAACCTAAATTACATGAAGTCGCTGTTGGTGTAATTGATCAATCAATCGAAGGCCTGCAATATCGAGATCACGGATTAAAGAATGGTTACCGGTATATTCGAGGTGCCATTGAGCAATGCGATCCGACGACTAAGAAAATTCAACTTGCTCCTGTGTATAACGATGAAGGCGAGATGATCATTGCCGCGCGTAATATTGAATACGATACTCTTGTTCTAGCCTTAGGGGGCGTATCAAATAGCTTTAATACACCAGGGGCCGAAAAACACTGTATTTTTTTAGACAGTCTAGACAGTGCTAATCTGTTTCATCATAAGCTGATGGATGCACTGTTACAGCTTAATGAAACCCAAGATCAATTAGGCATCGGCATTGTTGGTGCGGGTGCTACAGGTGTCGAGCTTGCCGCTGAACTGCATCATGTTATTGAATCAGTAAGAGAGTACGGTTATCAAAACATCTCTAAAGATCATTTAGATATAAATTTAATAGAAGCATCCCCAAAAATACTCCCTCAATTGCCAGAGCAAGTCAGTACAAGAGCGCAAACTGTACTGTCAAAATTAGGGGTTAAATTGCATTTAGGTGTGCAGGTTAAAGAAGTAACCAAAGAAGGCTTTGTTACTGCGACGGGGGAGACGATAAAAGCCAATATCAAAGTGTGGGCGGCAGGTGTTAAAGGTCCCAAAGTATTTGAAAATTTCACTCAACTTCCCGTCACTCCACGTAATCAAATTGATGTAGATGATTGCATGCGTGTAAAAGGCATTGATGATATTTATGCTTTAGGCGACTGTGCTCAATTAATCTTACCATCAGGTAAGCCGGTACCACCAAGAGCCCAAGCAGCGGCTCAAATGGCAGATCGTCTCTATGCCAATATTTGTTTGAAGATGAAACAGCAGCCAGAAAAGCCTTTCGTTTATAAAGACTATGGATCACTAGTATCACTGAGTCGTTTTTCGGCGGTTGGGAACTTAATGGGAAGCCTCCGCTCAGGAGATTTTTTTGTTGAAGGACACATTGCTCGTTTGATGTACATCTCTCTGTATCAGCGTCATTTAGCCAGCTTGTATGGCTGGTTCTCGGCTTCTGTATATCGTATTGCCCAAAAGCTACTGCGCTGGCAACGCCCTAAGCTCAAGTTACACTAGGCGAGTAATCACATAGAGAGTTGAGCTACTATCAATATAAACGAATAGGCTTTGTTAAACACAAAGCCTATTTTGCACAAGAATTGGCCATTTGACGTTTATTGACGCAATTTAACTTAAATCTACTTGAATTTAAGATTTAACTTGGTAGTTTCAGTTATTAATTATTTGTTAACACAACGTATGACAATGATGTTGTACTTATACCATAAAAGATAATCAGTGCTTCAAGGAGCCAAGATGCCTAACCAGATTACATTATTAGAACAAACCAAGCATGGTGATTTAAAACTGACTCCAAGTGATTTTTCTCACGTGGCGGAGCAGCACATCGTGCCGGTTACCTTGCATGAAATTAACCGTGCTGCCACTGAGTATCCAATCGTATTTGTTAAAAACAGTGACACTAACGAATTTCAGTCAGTTGCGATGTTAGGCCTAAAACCAGGTCAAAATCTAAGTGTGAAAGATGGTAAGTGGCAAGGTTTGTATATTCCAGCTGTTGTTCGTGACTATCCCCTTGGTTTAGTGGTTAATCCAGACGTTAAAGATAAAGTATGGATTGGTATACGCGAAGATGCCAAAGAAGTGACTAAAACAGACGGCCAAGCATTATTTGAAGATGGTAAAGAAACTCCATTTTTAGAAGCGCGTAAGCAAGCTTTGATTAGCCACTATGAACAAGATCAAGCTACTCGTGGTATTTTAGGGTTTCTAGATGAAAAAGGGCTGTTGATTAATCAGACTCTCACTGTTGATGTAGCGGGTGAGAAGCGTAATATCAATGGTTTATACCTTATTGATGAAGCTAAATTAAATGCACTAAGCGACGAAGAGTTTATCGAGCTTAAAAAGCGCGGTCTACTAGGCCCAATTTATGGTCATTTGGGTTCTTTAAACCAAGTTAATCGTTTAGCCCGTGTTGAAGTACTCGGTAGATAGTCTTCGGGCTTCCCCAAACAAAACAGGCACTCAATTGAGTGCCTGTTTTGTTTGGGGAAGCTAAATACAATATCTGAATTAAGATGTTTAGCTTTGACTAAATAGCAGATGCAAAAAAGCCACTCATTGAGTGGCTTTTTTGTTTTTATGGTGCCGGCACCAAGAGTCGAACTCGGGACCTACTGATTACAAGTCAGTTGCTCTACCAACTGAGCTATGCCGGCTAAATATGGTGCCCGAACCCGGAATCGAACCAGGGACACGAGGATTTTCAATCCTCTGCTCTACCGACTGAGCTATTCGGGCAACTAACTAAGCGTTAGTTAATCACTGCAGACTAGGTATTAACTTGGTAATCAATGCCCGTCTCGTCTGGAGTGCGCACATAGTATAGTGATGGTTTTTATCGTGCAAGTGGTTTTTCAAATGTTTTTACTCGTTCGGCTAGTTAATGTGCAAACTGGTGGTTTTTTATCGATTTTTAACGCTAAAAGTAGTTTGTAAGTGTTAATCGCTAAGAATAAAGTCGTAGAAGTTTGCTGACGATTAAATAAAATAACTAAAGAGAAACCAGAAAATTGAATTCGTCATTTGTTTTTTGCTCAGCACTAGACCCGTTTGATTTTTAACTTATGGTTAGTGTCTGACCTGGTCAACTGAATTCGGTCACCCTAGTTAAGTTCGTTAAGCGACTTCTTTTATCTGCTTATCCATACGCTCAAATTCATTGGGACTTTGGTAGTCAAGGTATGAATGCATTCGTTGGCTG
>NZ_JACJDU010000041.1:0-46783 GCF_014163715.1 Shewanella sp. SR44-4
ATCAGCACATCAGCACATCAGCACATCAGCACATCAGCACATCCAGAATAGTTGATCACAAGCATACTCTTCGCACAAGCTAATTTGTTTTACTAGCAAGAAAAACATTTACTGCTAAGCTCAAAGAGAAAGGTAAAAATAGCTGTCCAACTGAGGAAAAATATTTTACTTCCCTATTTAGGTTTTTTTAGTTAGAAAATGCTCATTGAATTAATACCACGCTTTTATTCAACATGAGGGTTTTGTTATGGCTAATCTTAGTGAAAGAGTGCCTGATGACACAGAAATGGACGCGATGACAACGCCTAGAAACGTTAAATCCGCAGAAACATTACAACATAAACGCCAAGTAAAACGCAGGTTAGAAGATTTCCTCGAACAAGCTCAATTACGTAAAGCGATTGGTGACGACGACTTTTTCTAAAAAATAGGGATAAACGCTAATGTCGTTTATCCCTGTCTATTTTAAGCGAGCGAACTTAAACACTATTAAGCGCTAATTAATCGCCTATTCACTCTTAGTTTGTACGCGCCTAGTGTGCTTACCGGCTTGTGTTTGTGTGAGTAGCAGCTCAGCTTTGGCCCCTAAGTACACATATATCCCTAACCCAACCAATAGCCCAACGACCGCCAACATCATCAGAATGGCTGGTTCAATATATTGCTTTTCTCCCAGCGACGCTTTAAACATGGTCAGCAAAGCTTCAATTGAAATCGCGATCAAAATGGTCGAAATAAACCGCGTAATCGTTCTTCGGGTCGAACTGTGGCGGAAGATATCTTTATGCATAAGCACTTCTTCTTCCAAAATGGTTTTACCCAAATCAAAAATAGCTAATGCCAATGTAAGAAAAATGATAATACCAAAGGGCTGTAGCGGATCATGGGTCGCAGATATTTGGCTAAATAAGGTATAAATATCGCGGATCACGGTCCACATAAGTACACTCACCAACACAAACAGACACAGTACAATCGCAGCATAAATGCTTTTAAAAAACGGTGACATTTTACGCCGAGCACTGTCGCCCATCATAAACTCGATCAATCGTGTTAGGTTGACATCAATAACCACAATAACCACTTGTCCAGAGGCCGATTTAATCATTTGTGATGCCGACAAACACAGCCCACCACCGGAGTTAGATAAATAAGGTCGAGTGATATGAACGGTGTCGATGGCAGTCAATTGAGTAAAATAAGGTCGCTGACTTCGGTCAGCATGATGACCGCAAGCCATTAGCTTAACTTGCTGATTAATGACACTGATATTAGGGCAAATCTGCATCCCTTGCTGATCAAGTAAATAAATGAGTTCCACAAAGGGATAACTAATCGCCATGTCTTCAAAAATTTTAGCTGAAATAGGCTGTTCGAATAGATTAATGTCTCCCACACCGATCAAAATCGATTCTAATAATTCGTGTACCAGGTGTTCATATTCATGGTAACGCTCAATCACACTTAAATAGCTCATCGCTGCCATAGGTTTTCCTTTTAATCAAGACTACTTTAGCTAAAGCAGTTTTAATGCCAAATAAATAATCTATAATTTTTATAGACTTAAATAATATGACTAAAAGGGGTTGCGATATAAACTGATTTGTCGCACCAAAACAGTGCTACATTTGAGGTATTTTTTCATTGCCGTTTTGCGATCAACATCTGCTAATATAAGTGCTAATACTGCTTACAACATTCTCAAGATTAGGAAAAGACAATGTCTGACTCTTTATTGCGTTATCAACAAGATATTCGTCGTTTTTCTGATGAATTAATTCGCATCCAAGCACCGATTAAAATTTTAGATTCGATAAAATGGCCAAGACAAGTTGAAGATGACTTTTTAGCCAAACAAAGCAAAGAATTACCCAGCGTCAGTAATGATTTCTATCAATCGATTCCTTTATCATTTAACGCAGATCAGACCCAGACCGACCTTCAAGGGTTAAAAAATGCCGTTGAGCGAGGTTTAGGCAAACGCGATAAGCTAGGTAAAATTTTACTGGCTAACATTGACCAATATCGAATAGTAATAGACATGCTGCATAACCGCGGCAAGCCAATGTTTGGTAAACTCAGCCAAGAGCTATACGGCAGTGCGAGCGACAAATTACATGGCGATCGTCATACGGTACGCCAACTGGGCGATCGCTTAAGCCATATATTTTCGCTGCCAGCAGCGCGTCACATGAGTAGCCGTCATCCTAAAATAGTGACCGCCCCAGAAGCGGTAACTATTCTTAGCGAACGCTTAGTGAAGTATTTTCATAACGATGAAATTCACGTTAAATTGAGCGATGGTATTGTCTCTGATGCGGCAGTAGGTGGCGATACCGTTAAGCTCAATACCCGCGCCATGTTCAGCGAATCGGATCTCAATGTATATGAAGTGCACGAAGGCTGGGTGCATGTGGGCACCACACTTAATGGTCGGGCGCAACCACATGCAACTTGGCTCAGTGTTGGTTCACCACGAGTGACAGCGTCGCAGGAAGGCTTAGCAGTGTTGATGGAAATGCTGACATTAAGCTCAAATCCAGGCCGTGCTCGTCGAATTAGCGATCGAGTATCTGCTGTCGACATGGCAGAACAAGGTGCCGACTTTATTGAAGTCTATCGATACTTTAGAAATCTCAACCTGAGTTCAAAAGACAGTTATCGTGTTACTCAACGGGTGTTTCGTGGTGGCATGGTTGGTGGTGGCAGCTTTTTCACTAAAGATATCTCCTACGTACGCGGTTATGTTGAAAACATTAACTTTATTCGTAGCGCCATCAGCACAGGTTTACCAGAACTAATCCCAATGCTGTTTTTGGGTAAATTAGCCATCGAAGACATTCCTGTTCTGTATCAAGCTTACCAAGAAGGCATTATTGCTCACCCTAAATATTTACCCCCAATGTTTGAAGACATTAGCGGTCTGTATGCTTGGTTTGGTTTTGCGTCTGGTATCGGCAATATCGACTTAAAAGGGGTGCAACGTCATTTTGCACGCCAATTCAAAAATGTTGTCCCGACTTCTGCTGTCGACTTATTTGAAGATTCAGAATTTGATAACAACTTCGAATAAAGAGTAAACAAAGGAAACTCGCTAAGTGTGGCATAGGTCACACTTAGCTGGCTTTACAAGTGCAATCATCAAATAAGCTAATGCATTGTTACACGACAAGTTTGCTATAGTGTAATGACCACGATGGTTGAGACTTACTATGAAACACATTCTATTTTCAGCGTTATTTTCAACGTTATTCTCCAGCTTGATATTAATAAGTGGCTGCACCCCAGCCACCCCTTCACAAGCATTAGGTACCTTAGAGCGCGATCGAGTCATTCTTCGTTCAACCGCCGCAGAAATCATTACTGCACAACCCATTAAAAAAGGCATGCAAGTCAACGCCGGTGATTTATTAGTCCAATTTGATACCCAAAAACAAGCCGCGCGCTTAGCGGTAATGCAAGCCGAAGTGGTCAAAGCCCAAGCCTACTTACTAAAACTCACCAATGGCGAGCGCCCTGAAGATATCGCCAGTGCCAATTCGGCATTAAAAAGTGCTAACGCCGCCAAAATAGAAGCACAAAAGTCTTATCAACGCAGCGCGAGTTTATTATTAAAAAATCTAGTCAGTGAAGCAGAACGCGATCGTGCTTTAGCGCTTCGCGATCAAGCCAATGCAGAATATGACGCCGCCAACGATCGGCTAACCATATTAATCAAAGGTGTTCGCCAAGAAGATATTTTTCAAGCCCAAGCGGCACTCGATGCTGCCAATGCCAACCTACGTTACGAGCAGCAGGTTTACAGCGACTTAAGCATTCGTGCAACTCGCAGCGGTAAGCTAGATAACTTACCTTACAATGTAGGCGAACGCGTCCAACTGAGTGCAATCGTTGCAGTTATTCAAGCTGATGCAGCGCCCTACGCCAGAGTGTATATACCTGAACCCTATGCTGCCAAACTTCACATTGGCCAAACGTTGTCGGTCAGTGTAGATGGTATCGACGGCACATTTAACGGCACACTACGTTGGATAAGTACTGAACCAGCATTTACCCCCTACTATGCGCTGAATCAATCAGATCGGTCACGATTAGCCTTTCTAGCTGAAGTCAATTTAGACAGTTCGGCCAGCGAGCTACCTACGGGCATACCAGCCCAAGTTATATTGCCGACACAAAAATGACACCATCCGTAGACCCACAATGGGTAATTCAAGCTCATGGCCTCACCAAAAAATTTGGCGACTTTGCTGCGGTCGAGCAATTAGATTTATTGGTGCCGAAAGGCAACATTTATGGGTTTTTAGGCCCAAATGGCTGTGGTAAATCAACCACCATTAGAATGTTAACTGGTTTACTCACTCCCACCGAAGGCACCATCAATGTCATGGGGTTAGCCATCCCGGAGCAGGCTGAAGCATTACGCCATAACATTGGTTATATGACCCAAAAGTTTTCCCTCTACGATGACTTAACGGTTACAGAGAACCTGCAATTTATTGGCCGAATCTATGGTATCGACAGTAGCACCTGCAAAAAACGCATTGATCAACTGCAAAGCACTTACAAGCTAAGCCAGTATCAACATCAACTGGCTGGCACCCTCAGCGGTGGACAAAGACAACGATTGGCCCTTGCATGCGCCTGTTTAAATCAACCTAAGCTACTGTTTTTAGATGAACCCACCTCAGCCGTTGATCCACAAAACAGGCGTGACTTTTGGGAGCAACTGTTCGATTTATCTGAACAAGGCACCAGTATTTTAGTCACTACCCATTATATGGATGAGGCCGAACGCTGCCATAAAATTGCCATTATGGAAAAAGGCAGGATCAGAGCAGATGACACGCCAAAAGCATTAATGGATAACATCAATGCCCATGTGGTTGAAATCAACACCACTGATTTAAGGCTGTTAAAACAAGTATTAATCAGTCACGTTGAAGTGACCTCTGCGGCGCAGTTAGGCCATAGATTACGGGTCTTGGTCAGCAAACAAGTGGCAGATCCTATCTCTTGGCTACTGCATCAGTGCCAACAGCATAATCGCCCCGTTAACCTGCAAGATATTCACTTGGTTAGCGCTAATCTTGAAGACGTTTTTGTCAGTCATACTGGACAGCGTGTTCCAGCCTCCCATGAAGCAACATAAGGGCTAACAACATGCTGAACAGTATTCGCCATAGCTACATGCGCATTCACGCCATTACCGCTAAAGAAGTTAAGCAGCTTATGCGCGATCGAATTACCTTTGCTATGGTGATAATGATCCCGCTGATCCAGCTGTTGTTATTCGGCTATGCCATCAATACTGATGTACGGGCAATACCAGTCGCTATTGTTGATCAAAGTGACTCAGCAGCAGGGCGCTGGATAGTCGAGGCGGTAAAAGTCACCCAGGTAGTGGAAGTCACATCCTATCTCACCACAGCCGAACAAGCTCAGGCTGCTATTCGCCGTGGCGACATTAAAGCGGCATTAATTTTACCGCCTACGTTGAACGAAAAAATCGCTCGCAATGAACCGATTGGCCAATGGATAGTCGATGGTTCAGACACCATGATTGCTGGCGCGATAAAGCAACTACGAAACCTATCGCTCAACGATATTGTACCTGAGCAAACCAGCAGCCAATCTCGGTTTGAAGTTAGCTTGTTTTATAATCCGGAGCAGCGATCAGCGGTAAATATTGTTCCAGGTTTAATCGCCGTCATTCTGACCATGACCATGGTACTGTTTACTTCATCAGCCATCGTTCGTGAGCGTGAACGCGGTAATCTTGAATTATTAATCACCACTCCGATTAAACCAATAGAACTAATGATTGGAAAAATATTGCCCTACATCGTCATCGGCTTAGTGCAAATGACCATTATTTTGGGCTTGGGCAATATTATTTTTGCAGTGCCCATCAATGGCGCTATCAGTCATTTATTATTAGGCACTTTACTGTTTATTACCGCGAGTCTGACATTAGGGTTAATCATATCCACTATTGCAAAAACCCAGCTACAAGCCATGCAAATGACCATTTTTGTATTATTACCGACCATATTACTCTCTGGATTTATCACCCCATTAGAAGCCATGCCGACGGCAGCCAAATGGATTGCTGAAGCACTACCAGGGACCCATTTTATGCGGGTGATCCGAGCGATTGTGTTAAAAGGGGCGACGTTGGGTGAGTTAATTAGCGATGTGTTATGGCTGGTGGGTTTTACAGTCATTGGATTATGGATTGCAGCGATGCGATTCAGTAAACGATTAGATTAGCGCCTATTGCATGACTCCAATAGGCGCTAGAAAGATGGGTCTAGTTATAAGCCACGGTCGATGACATATGCCTCGCCGTTACACTCTAAATAAACAGCACAAGACGGGTAATTAACTTTGCCACATTGCTTCAACACAATGGCATTACCGCCTCGTTGAGTCACTTGTAATTTGAGTGACTTAGTCATTGAAGACAAACTTGGAAGATCATCTAACTTTTCAGGATCCGATGAATTTTCACAATATGACGTGGTCACATCGCCAAGAAACTGTGCTTTGAACCTAGACATTTCTGCTGAGGTGTAGGTATCAACTCCAGCTATTGTGGCATTGCCTAGCGCAATTGTACCCGCATTGGTTCGCAGTGACAGGTTAGAGCAACCCGACACTAACACCGCACTCAAGATAGCTGCAACAGAGGCAGTAAAAAAAACGTGCTTCATAAAAAATCCTTTTAAAAAAGCATGTTTATCAATGTACTGATAAACATGCTTAGCTATTATTATTGTTGAATTATATTGCTCGGTGCCATTATCCGGCGATTGCTGAATGATTTAGCCAAGCGATTCAGCCAAACAAATTATCCGAACAAATTATCCGAACAATGCACCTGCACTATTTACCCACACTATTTTACCCACACGATTTACTCACACTATGCTTTGGCTTTTAGTGCGCGTTGCTTGATAAAGTATTCACGGGTTAAGCCAAATACTACAGGGCTTAATAGCACTAACGCAATTAAGTTTGGAATCGCCATCATCGCATTCAATGTATCGGCTAATAACCAAATAAACTCTAGCGAACTTACTGCACCCAAAGGCACAACCAAGGTCCAGATTAGACGAAATGGTTTTACGGCTTTATCGCCTAATAAGTATTGAATACATTTTTCACTGTAAAAACTCCAACCCAAAATAGTGGTAAAGGCAAACACAGCCAATGCGATGGCCACAATATAATTACCCATGGGCAAAGCATGTGAAAATGCAAGAGAGGTTAATGCAGCGCCGTTTTCGCCAGATGTCCACGCACCAGAAACTACAATCGCCAAGCCCGTTATTGAACACACAATGAGCGTGTCAATAAACGTCCCTAACATGGCCACTAAACCTTGTTTTACTGGGTTATTAGTTTGCGCCGCCGCATGAGCAATTGGCGCACTCCCTAACCCCGCTTCATTTGAAAATACACCACGTGCCACACCAAAACGAATCGCAGCCCATACCGCTGCACCCGCAAAACCACCTTGAGCTGCTACTGGGTTAAAGGCACTTTCAATAATCAACATAAAAGCAGCAGGTACTTCGTCTGCATATACAATCAATACCGCTAAACCTGCGGTAATATAAAATACCGTCATCAATGGCACTAACTTACCCGCCACTTCAGCAATACGTTTAATACCGCCCATGAGTACCGCACCCACTAGCACCATTAACACCACACCAGTAACCCAATTAGGTACACCAAAGTTACTGCTCATTGCATCAGCGACTGAGTTAGCTTGTACAGTATTACCAATACCAAAACCGGCAATAGATCCAAACAGAGCAAATGCAGTGCCTAACCAGGCCCATTTACTGCCTAAACCATTTTTGATGTAATACATCGGGCCGCCAACATGGTTTCCATTAGCATCGGTCTCACGATATTTTACCGCCAGTACAGCTTCCGAAAACTTAGTCGCCATACCCACGAGCGCCGTACACCACATCCAAAATAATGCCCCGGGTCCGCCAATAAAAATCGCCGTAGCCACACCAGCGATGTTACCCGTACCAATGGTGGCCGATAATGAAGTCATGAGAGCATTAAACGGACTGACATCACCTTTTTCACTTTCATCAGTAACCTGACGACCCGACCATAATAATTTAAAACCTCGATTCAGTTTTAAAATAGGCATAAATTTTAAGCCTATCGACAGAAACAGCCCGACCCCTAAAATCAAAATCAGCATGGGAACGCCCCATACTATACTGTTAATCATACTGACAAATTGCGTGACTGCTTCCATGTAAAAAACCTCATAATGAGTAATGACTTATGTCGAATATTATAATTATTAGATGTTTGGTTATTTTTATTATGGTTACGGTGGCCCAACTCCACTGCAACGATTGCATTTTTTAGATTACCCCGATTAAGTTAACCATGGCAAGCCACTGCATGAGCTAATGAATCATCTTCAAGATGATTCATTAGCTCATGCACATACAAATTATTTTTCGAGTACCACTTTCAATGACTCTAGACCTTGCTGTAAATCAGCACCTATCATGGTTTCAAAATCGATAAACAAAAACATTAAGTTAGTTGGATAAGCAAAATGGCCACTAAAACCCCAATCAACTTTAGTTTGATTAGCATTAACGGCTGTAGTGCTCATATAGGCAGGCTCGGTCGCTTCAAAGGGTGAAATAAACCGTAATTCAAAATCGATACGTTTACCTTCATCTATGGCAATAATTTCTTGCTCGCCAACACCTACATCTGGGTTTTCACTTGCCCAAGCAGACACAAAGCCTACTGTCGCATCGGTACCGCGGTAGGCTTTCACCATCTCGAGATCCATTTGCGCCCACTTACTAAAATTATCTTGGTTTTTTAGATGTTTAACGTAATCAAAAACCTCGGAGATCGGTTTATCTATGGTGATAGTACGAGTGACTGAATAGTCTTTTTGAACAAATAGGGCGACAACAAAAGGGATCGCTATAATAGTCGCGACAGCAACGAGAATTTTTCTAAGCATTATTATTATCCTCTAGTATACATAGCGTTATATGTCAGACTTTTTGGCTTAATGGCCAACACGCAATCTCCTCAGTATACCGACTAACAGCAGGCTAACAATAAAAATTAACATTGGGTTAACAATGGCTTCTCATTAAACATCGTGTTGACGTCACACCTGCGGCTATTGCTTGAAATGCGATCGCATGAACAGAGTCCTGTCATAAATGACCAGAAAGGGTCTGCTTTATATCCACTGATCATTTAACGCAGTTCGATCGCTATCTATCTCACCCGTATTGACGACACCTCGAGGTTCGATAATCATGATTTTGCATTCTTTTTTCGCCATGGGTTTATGCTCAACCCCTTTAGGAATAACAAACATTTCCCCTGCCTGAAGCGTAATGTCCTGATCGCGAAAAGCGATCTGCAACGTTCCTTCCATTACAATAAACACTTCGTCAGTATCGGCATGTTCATGCCAAACAAACTCACCCTCGACTTTAACCAATTTAAATTGATAGTCATTCATTTCTGCAATTACACGAGGAGACCAATGCTGGTCGAACAAAGAGAACTTGTCATTGAAATTAATCACTTTCGTTGGCATAGAAACGTTCCTAATAAATGGTCATTATTATTATGGTTATAGTTATGGTTATAGTTATGGTTTGAGTTCTGATTCAGATTTTGGTTCTGGTTCTGGTTCTGGTTCTGGTGAATAAGTTTCAACGGGGTCTGTGTTGAATTGTTGCACCAATTTAGTCATACATGACTGACAAACACATTGGCCATTAGGTAAATCAACCAAAGTAGATGCGGCTTTGTACTGCTCAATAATCAATGGCATGTCTAACGTTTGCTTAGCACACCAGCATGCATCAATGGCTAATCCTTGCTCCATCGCACAACCGTTAGCTTGCTGGCAAAGTGGGCACGATTGTGCTGCTGAAGTAAATAATGTCATTGTCCAGCCTGTATGGTGATGATGATGACTGAATATACTGACATTTAGCATCATGCTCAATAAGCGCTCTGCGTATTACATTTCTGAAAATGAATTAACAACCAATAAAAATACCCACTAAGCGTTAACTTAATGGGTATAACTGACAAAGATTAATGGTTTAGACTAAGCAAATATAATTACTTTATATTATTTTTAAGCGGAAAAACCGGATACGAAGCCGTGCCCAAAACAGGTTTGCCGGCAACGGATTGGCCATAATATCCTTGGTGCTTATGATAGGTGGCTTGAGTCTTACTCACATCACCGTTAAAACGAGGATCTTGTGGCCGATCAAACGAATTAAGGTAAGCCGCTACATCCCAAGCTTGCTGAACTGTTAATTGCACGCTTTTGCCTAACGGCATATTTTCATAAATAAAGTCAGCAGCTGTATTTACCCTATGCATGCCTGCGCCCCAATTATAGCTTTGAGCTCCCCATAATGGTGGTAATGCAGTAACACCAGCAATCACTTGTCCTTGGCCATCTTCACTATGACAAACTTGGCAATGTGCTTGATAAACTACCTGACCACGTTCAGGAGAATAAGCCAGTTCAGGTTGAGGTGTTTTCGGATAGCCGCGCCCAGGAAGCTGGCTTAACGCTGCAGTATCCAAATGTTTAGCAATAGCTGCTGGCATTGGGAAATCATCCCGTTTACCGCCTTTAACCAACTCCACATCAGACAACTCAGGCACTGGGCCTGCAACCTTGTATAGATCCATTAATCCGCTCATGCCCAACCAGTAAGAATAGGCCGATATTGCCACAAGTTCAGGAGAGTTTGCCGCCGGAGCTTTACCGTTCATTGAATAGGTAAAACAACCTTGTATGCGCTCTTGAAAAGAGTTTACTTTATCGTTTTTCTTACGATAAGCAGGGTAAGCAAAGTATGCCGCCCATAAAGGCGACGAATTAGCTTGTCGTCCTGAATTCATATGGCAGTTAACACAATTGAGCTCATTGCCAACGTACTTGTCTCGTAGCTGTTGGGTGTTAACAAACAATTGATAACCTAACCGAACCTTGTCACCAAAATCCCCCTCGGGAATAGCAGTTAATGGTGCGGGTTGAAGATAAACAGCATCAACTTTTTTCTCCAGCGCAGGTAATGCAGCTTGGCGATCGGGTAGTGTCGTCGAAGACTCTGACGATTTTACCGCAGTAGGCTTAGCCGGAACTTCGGTCAATAATTCATCGGCCTGTAAAGGCAAGCTAAACAGAGCGCCAATGGTCAATAGCGATAATAATTTCATAGCCATGTCCTTATTTTATATTGGCAAAAAACTGAGATAACCCATCGATTTCGGCAGCCGTTAATTTCAGCGCAATATTGCCCATCATGTTATCAGCATCGCCTGTACGAGAGCCCTCTTGCCAGGCTAATAATTGGGTTTTAAGGTAACTGGCTTGCTGCCCCGCTAAACGAGGAAACTGCCCGCCACCCACGGCAGATGGACCATGGCAACTAACACATGCTGGAATGGTACGTGACCAGTCACCTTGAAAGGCTAATTTTTCGAACGGATCGCTAATACCAACCTTGTCACCGCGAAATTGGAGCGGAATGTCAGCAACAGGTTGCTGACTAAAATATTGCGCTACCACAGCAATATTGTCACCTTGCACCGTTGCAGCCATTGCTAACATGGTTGGATTTTGACGTTTACCTGCATGAAATAACGCAAGTTGATTGCTGATGTAATCGGCAGATAAGCCTGCTAAACGAGGGCCAATAATGTCGATACCTTGACCTTGTGCACCGTGGCAAGAAGTACATAGCTGAGCCGCAGCAGGAACCGGCAGTTGTGGGGAAGTTGTTTCTGCAGCTTCTACGGTCATAACAGTTAGCATCGTTATGCCAGCCAATGCAGCGAGCTTGTAAAAGGATGTTTTCATCATCACACCTCTTTAGTCATTCGTTATTGGTTATTGGTTATTGTCTTACCACCATAGGCTAAATATATTCAAAAAAGAATACGGCAAACGTCGAATATTTAAACAAAAACCCCGTTAATGGAACCATTAACGGGGTTTTAATTGAGTGAATTTTACACTGTACTACTTTGGACGCACGCCTAATGTATGGCAAATGGCATACGTTAATTCTGCACGATTAAGGGTATAAAAATGGAAATCTTTAACACCTTCACGGGACAATACTTTCACCATATCAATAGCAACGTTGGCACCCACTAATTGACGTGTTGCAGGGTCGTCATCTAAACCTTCAAATTGACGATGTAACCAATGTGGAATGGCGACATTGGTCATGCCAGCAAAACGCTTAGTTTGTTTAAAGTTAGTCACAGGTAATATCCCTGGAATAATCTCAACATCTATACCAGCTGTAACGCAACGGTCGCGAAAACGTAAGTAAGATTCAACATCAAAGAAAAATTGAGTAATGGCGCGGTTAGCACCCGCATCAATCTTTTTCTTTAAGTTAATTAAATCAGCCTGCGCATTACGCGCATCAGGATGCACTTCAGGATACGCTGCTACCGAAATATCAAAGTCGGCCACTGAGCGCAGTAAACGCACTAAGTCATTGGCAAAGCGAGTTGGTTTTGGGCTACCGTCAGGTAAATCACCGCGCAATGCCACGATGTCTCTAATACCAGAATTCCAATAATGCTTTGCCAGCTCAACCAATTCTTCATCACTAGCATCAACCAAGGTTAAATGCGGCGCAGCGAGTAGATTGGTTTCTTTCTGGATACGTTCAATCACGCTATGAGTACGGTCACGTACACCAGAATTGGCACCGTATGTTACTGATACAAATTTAGGGTTCAATGGTTCTAAACGACGAATAGAATTCCACAAAATCTCTTCCATTGCTGGCGTTGATGGCGGAAAAAACTCAAAAGACACATTAATATCATTCAGCTCAGACAAGCTCTGATTTAACGACTGGGCATGTTGTGCATGATGAAAAGCCATAATGTATTCCTTTAACTTCTGTAACACTTAGGAGTCTATACCAATCAGCTTAAATGATTAACTTAACCTAAATCATTTGGCCGTTTGGACGTCTATATGTCCATATACTAGTTTAACTGCATACTAAGTCAAGCTAAAAAACCATCAATAAGCAATTTGTAATAATCACATTAACGCTAGGCCTAAATCATAGACAATATAAAACGGCTGAAAACAGCCGTTTGTTCATCTATCTGCAGGCTTTTTTTTCATCAGCCTGCAGACTGTGTCATTTGATAATGTTCAAATTATTTTTTAAAAAGTGCGCTAACACTTAGGTTCTAACAAAGTTAATAGCATTAGTGACTATATCTGATGTTAATGTGCGATAGACATGATGACTCTCTGACAATTATCGAGTTGCATAACGTTTGGTTTTATTAGCAGTTGCTTTTATTTGCGAACTGGATCGACTTTTGTAAAACCTAACTGCCTAAATTTAGTTTATTGTGCTAAATTTAGAACTCACCGTTCTAATTTTAATCTTTTGTGAGGCAACCATGGCGCATCGTTGGCAAATTGCAATTTCTGCTGGTTTATTAGCAGCTGTTTGGGCTGGTCTTGCTGATGTATTTCATCTCGTGACATGGGTCGGCTTTCTGGGCTGCAGTACCTTTTTCGCTCAAACGGAAACTGGCGCTAAAGGCATGATGATGGCGATGATGACCAATCTTTCCGGTGTATTCTGGGGCTGGTTAATTATTGCAGGCAGCGGTGTTCTAGGTTCGCCAATGATCAGCTATGCATTAACAGGCATTGTCACCGCATTTATGTGCTTACAAGCCAGTAATAAAAACTTCGCCTTTATTCCCGGCACCTTTATCGGTTGTTGCATCACTTTTGCCTTAAATGCTGATCTAGCCGCTATCATTCCACCACTTATTATCGGCGCCGTACTCGGTTACAGCATGAGCCTACTCACAGGCCTATTAATAACGTTAACCGATAAAACAGCTGAATCATTAAAAGATGACGCAGTAGAAGAAGCCTAAGCACAGGCGACTTAGATTGTGTCGCCTTAAGAGTATTCGTTACCTGCGAGCAAATGGCTAAGCAAATGTTCAAATGGTATCTACCAATAATGAATGACAATGTAGTTTAAAGACGCATTAATACCATTTGACTCAGGTGAGCTCTAATTTAAAACTAAAACGAGGCATAAGGTAGTCAAGTTTACGTTTTTGTTGAGCGATTCTTATTTCTACACTTCCTCAAGAAATCTCGTGCAGCTTTCCTATCGAATCCATATCTCGGTATGCCAGAGAAAACCATTCCTGCGCCCATCTGAGGAACAGGATCGCCTATGGCTAACCCCACGGCACAATTAGTCGTACTAATGCCGCTAAAAAAACTTGAATTATTTGAACAAAATAGATAATCCGTACCTATAAGAAGTTCGATTCCGTTGAATAGTATCCTTCCTTTTGTCATGATAATTGTATGTGGTGGCTCAAAAACTAGTTGAAGTAATATTTTCTTATGACCTTCTCGAATTGTTAGTTTTTGACCTACCCATTCTATATCCCATTGCTCTGTTCGATAGATTAATTCATTGTCTTCAATTTGTAATATAGGTACATTAAATTCGTTAAATGCAATGAATTGTAATAATAACTTACCTTCCTCCACACGAAAACCAACTACCGCTAGACCATCTATGACCAACGGAGCAAAGAAAGCGGTTTCAGGGAGATCCTTAAACTGGAAAATACTATTCGCCAAAACTAATTGAACGCTCTTACCGGAGTAATGCAATAAATGATTTTTTGACACACCAGATCTTAAATTAAACGGATTGTTATTTGCTTCAATAACATTTTCTTTTGGCAATAATCCATTCGTCTTTTCTCCATGATGCTGTCTACACAATAATGTAATCTCACTCGCAACATGTCTTTTTACTTCGGCCCATTCAAGCATATGCTCATATTCGTATAACGGCATCCCACATATTACGCAGCCAAAGCCACAACGTTGTCGCACTTCTCTTTTTATTTTTTGGGATATTGGAGGCCTTTGTTCTTTGGTCATAACTCCCCTCACTTAACGTTTTTGTATTTCTCATTGGCTATTGGCCAGACATAGGATGTTATAACAGTTTATTCTTTATGATAGTTGTTCCTGTATAGCACGTCGGTTAATCATTTGTTCTAATTATAACTTTCAGGCTCAATAACATTGAGGCCGTTGAAGAAAATAGCGTGAATCCAGACATGGATGTCTGGTTAGCTTTCGAGGGGAAGGGACGCCCCATTGGAAGCGTTAGCATTTTCAAATAAGGCCGAGGCTGGATTAAAACGAAGTTAAAAGCTGAATCAATTTCCGTCGCGACCTTTTCGCTTCTCAGAAAATGTTGCCGGAACGCTGAGGGTTTGCAAAGGGGTACAAGCGCTTTACCCCTTTGCTCTGGTGTGGGCGAAGCGCCACGACGTTAGTGGCCGCAGGTCATAAAGCAATAAGGCCATAAAACGAGATCCCAGCTCACAAACATTCCCGAGAGGACATAAAAAAGACCATCAATAATGGTCTTTTTTAACAAAACTACTCTTGCAACAAGTCTTTGCAAATATGCACCAAATCCGACTGCACAGCCGCAGCAGTCACCTCACGCCCAGCCCCTGGACCGCGAATAATCAATGGATTACCTTGATAAAACGCACTGCGAATAACAAACACATTATCGCCTGGGGTTAAATTGGCATAAGGATGATTATTATCAACCCACTGCAAACTCACTTCAGCCTGTAACTTGCCTTCCACTTTATCCAGCGAAGCCACATAACGTAGCACCTTGTTCTGTTCAGCCGCAGCGACATACTGCTGCAACAAATCATCGTCTAACTCACTGATGCGTGTTAAAAAATCTTCTAGTGACAACTCTGCTAAAGCTTGAGGCACTAATGAGTTAAGACTAATATCGTCTAGCTCTACCGCTAAACCTATCTCGCGAGCCAAGATTAACAACTTACGTTGCATATCGCGGCCAGATAAGTCATCACGAGGATCCGGTTCAGTAATGCCTAAACTGCGAGCATGCAGTACTAATTCTGAGAACGGCTTACTGCCATCATAATTTTCGAACAACCAACATAACGTGCCCGAGAAAATACCACCCACGGCTTCAATAGTGTCACCACTATTACGTAAGTCATTTAACGCATGTTGAATAGGTAAACCTGCGCCACAACTGGCGTTATAACGCCAAAATAAGCGGCGATTACTCAGCTGCTGCTTTAATTCACGATAAAATGGCAATGGCCCTGAGCCGGCTAATTTATTGGCACTTACCACATGAATACCACGGGCAAATAGCTCGGGATATTGTAAGGTTAAGGCAGCACTCGCACTGATATCTAAGGCGACAATTTCATCGCATGATAACTGCGCTAATTGATCAAACAGTTGATCATAATCCCATTCAATGCCTTGCTGTTGATAATCTTGCTGCCATTGTTCAAGGTTAATTCCGTCGTTAGAAATTAATGCTTTTTTCGAACCGACTAAACCAACGAGCTCAACAGAGGCTTCGAGTTCGTGATCTAATGCTGGACTGGCGCGTTTAAACAAATCAATCCACGCCTCACCAATGTTACCCACTCCCAGCAATAACACTCCAATACGCATTCTTGGTCCAGCACAACGACGATGTACTTTTTGGGTCAATAAACTCACTTGAGCTTGCGGGACTAAGGTGACCAAACTTAATGCATCTTGATAAATCGGTTTGGCATCACGGCTGAGTAGTCGGGCAAAACTGCGTCTAAAGTGATGAGCATCGGCACTGACTAATGCCACTAGGCCTAAGTCAGTTTGGGCACTCAACTCCTCAATCAAAAATTCGCTGCTGTATTGAGTGAGCAAAGCTTGCACTTGTTTTTGGCTTTCAAGCGTTAACGCCAACTCAAACTTATGTTGTGCTAGCGACCAATAAGCTAACGGCGTGATACCAGCTTTATCCAAAATGGCCAACAATGGTTCAATGTCTGCGTTCATTTTAAAACTAAACAACACCACTTCATTTAAGTTAGTCACGACTGGCGCACTCGCAGATGAACTCAGTGGCGCAATTAAGGTGAAGTCGGTGTGCGAAGCATAGCTTGAGCGTACCGCTAAACTCACTTTAGTATTAAACAGTGGCTGTAAGGTACGAGAATGCAGTACAGGAGAGCCCAGGCGCGCTAAGCGATCCGCTTCTGCGAGTGACATACTCTTGAGTAATTTAGCATCATTAATTTTATTCGGGTCGGCGTTAAATACCCCTTCAACGTCGGTCCAAATGGTCACACGCTCAATGTCAGCTAAGCTGGCAATTAAGGTGGCACTAAAATCAGAACCATTGCGACCCAGCAATAAGGTATCGCCGTGGCGGTTAGCGCATATAAAGCCGGTGATCACTAAACGCTCTTGTGGGTGCAAGGCTAATAAGGCCTGTACCTTATCACGAGACTCAGCCACTAAAATATTGGGTACGGCGCCTTCATCGGCTACCAAAATAGAGCACGCATCGACATGAGTCGCAGCTACGCCCATTTCTCGTAACAAAGCGGCCATTAAGCGCGCCGACCAACGTTCACCAAAACTCACCACTTGGTTTAATTGGTAATCGTTACGTTGCTCTAAAGATAATAAGCTGACTAACTGAGATTTGTCGGTAGACAAACGTTCGCGTAAATCACGCGCTTGCTCGTTTGATAATAATTGTTCAATTAACGTCTGCTGGTAACTGATCAGAATTTGCAGCTCTTCTTGCCACAACTGACCGCTGTCACGCAGGCTCAATAATTTGTATAAGAAGTTAGTCGTTTTTCCGGCGGCGGATACCACAACTAAATCATCACTCTGACCATGCGTAAGTAGAATATGTGCAACACGGCGATAGCAATCTGCATCCGCTAAACTTGAACCACCAAACTTATGTAAATGACTTCGCGTCATTACTGACTCCTTAAACAACTACGACTTTTGTTGCGACTGCTAGACTTCTATTTTGAAACCAATAGTGTTGCAAGTGCATGTTTTGCTATTTTACCCAATTTGGTCGAAACCACAGCTAACTTAAACTCGAATTAAGCTGATTTTATCGCGGCAACAGCTGCTAGGCCTGCTTGAATATCGGCCAAGAGGTCATCTGCATCTTCAATACCGACAGATAGTCTCAATAAAGTCTCTTTAATACCAGCCTCTTGCCTTGCTTGTGGGTCCATTGCTCTATGGGTCATAGTGGCCGGAACGGCGACTAAACTTTCCACTCCGCCTAAACTTTCGGCAACACTAAACAACGACAGCGCCTTTAAAAATGCCACCACTTCCGCTTCGCCGCCGATTAACTCAAAACTTAACATAGCGCCAAAGCCTTGTTGTTGTTTTGCCGCAATTTCGTGACCTGGATGGTCTTTTAAACCCGGATAATACACCTTGGCCACCACATCACTGGCGCTGAGTAACTCAACAATCTTTTGTGCATTACGTTGATGCTCACGAATTCGTACCGCTAAAGTACGTAAGCCTCGGAGGGTTAAATAACTGTCAAATGCTGACCCCGTAAGCCCAAGAGTATTTGACCACCAATGTAACAACTCACCCACTTGAGGATCTTTAGCCACTACAGCCCCACCGACCACATCGCTATGACCATTGATGTATTTGGTGGTTGAGTGAATCACAATGTCTGCACCTAATAATAATGGCTGCTGTAATATTGGTGATAAAAAGGTGTTATCGACTGTCACTAGCGCGCCAACGTCATGGCAAGCGATACTAATGGCATTAATGTCTACCACCCGCAATAAAGGATTCGATGGCGTTTCTAACCACACCATTTTCGGTTTTTGAGCTATCGCTTTGCTCAGCGCTTGCGCATCAGTTTGATCAACAACCAATAACTTAAATTGGCCTTTTTTGGCCAAGTTAGTAAATAAGCGGTAACTGCCACCATAACAATCGTGCGGCACAACCAATAAATCCTCTGGGCCAAGTAAGCTAGTCACCAATGTAATCGCCGCCATGCCGGTACATGTCACCACGCCGGTAGCACCTTGCTCGAGTTTGGCGAGTGCGTCACCTAAAATACATCGAGTAGGATTACCCGAACGACTGTAATCAAACTCGCGCGGATTATTGTGGCCATCGAATGAATAATTGGTCGATAAATAAATCGGTGGCACGATAGCACCATGTTGTGTGTCTGTTTCAATACCTTGGCGAACGGCCAATGTGGCGTTTTGATGCTTAGTCATGGTAACTCCTAAAATTTCACAAACACACAAAGAGATGTCTAGACGTCCAAATTTACCTAAGAGATCCCCATCCGTCAACTTAAATAGACGTTTAGACGTCTAAACATCAAGAAATCTATTTGCAATCGGGATTAAATAGTAGCAATAATTTGACTAGAGATTGTAACGGTTTAAAATCTGCAGCGTATTTATCGTTAAGGGTAAGTTAATGACTGAGTGGAATGGCGAATATATCAGCCCATATGCCGAGCACGGCAAAAAAAATGAACAAGTAAAAAAAATTACGGTTTCTATCCCTTTAAAAGTATTAAAAGTACTGACGGATGAGCGGACGCGTCGCCAGATAAATAATCTGCGCCATGCAACTAACAGTGAACTGCTATGCGAAGCATTTTTGCATGCGTACACAGGTCAACCATTACCTTATGACGGTGATCTATCAAAAGATCAGCCTGATAGCATTCCAAGTGAAGCGAAAAAGTTAATGGATGATATGGGTATCGAGTGGGAAGAGCTCGAATAATTCACTGATTAGTCAATACCTCACAGACTTTGAAACGACCCTAATAAGAAGTCGTCATGTTTTTAAAGAGAACTTATGATGTCATTTATCGATCCAACGACCTTGATACTGGCATCGATTATCGTGTTTTTTGGCGCGCTAACCCAAAGCTTAATTGGCTTTGGGTTAGCCGTTGTTGCTAGCCCGCTGCTGTATATTGTTAATCCTCAATTAGTTCCTGTTCCTATTATTGTTATGGGCTTTGCCATTTCTGCAATGACCTTATTTAGAGAACGCGGTCATCTACAATTTAATGGTTTGCAATATGCCTTACTCGGGCGGATCCCTGGGGGGTTTTTAGGCGCTGGATTATTGCTGTTTGCCCCACAAGCCATACTAGGCTTAGTGATTGCAGGCATTGTGTTTATTGCTGTTATTCTTAGCATCTTTCGCTTTACCGCCCCTATTAATCGCCTCAGTTTATTTATCGCTGGGGTATTTTCAGGCATATTTGGCAATATCGCTGCTATCGGTGGTCCACCAATGGCCATTTTGCTTGCAGGCCAAGACCCAGGTCAGTTTAGAGCGGCATTATCTGCCTTTTTCGTGTTTAGCTCATTAATTGCCTTAGCTATTCTAACCATCGTCGGCTTAGTTGAAGTGAAGCATTTATGGCTATCACTGCTATTATTGCCTTCAGTCGTTGCTGGTTATCTTGTCTCAGGTAGATTAATTGGCCGCGTTGATAAAGATAAAACCCGCATAGTCACCTTAGTGTTATGTAGTATTAGTGCCACTGTGTTAGTGATTATGTCGACCAACACGTTAATGAGCTAATCAGCTATTCTGTACCTGTAAACAAAACCAGCCATCAATGGGCTTGTTCGCTAATAATGATTAAAATCTTCCCCTTCTATTTATCAAGCAGTCTATTTCTCACCTAAAAACGCCATCAATAAGTATCAAAAAAACCACTTTTATCTCCTCTAGCAAAATCCTCATCTTGGCGCAATAGATCCACATCACACTAGTTCATTAGATTTCTTTCAATTAACTTTTTTTCAATTAGATTTTTCTCATGGATATGATCTACTTCAAATTAACACTACTCACTTTTAGGTAACATTGTTTACAGCAAATAAATAATTAAATGCTGTTAATGCACAACCCTAATAAGCCCGACAGAGGACAAAATGATGAACACTTACATTAAAGTTGGTATCGCAGTTGCTATGGCATTATCACTTGGCACCCAAGTGATGGCCGCAGATGGTGGTAATCCTAAAAAAGGTAAGCACCTGTACAAAAAAGAATGTAAAGCCTGCCACAGCGCTAACAGTGAAGGTCCTGAATTAACCCCAATGACCAAAACCATGAGCCAATGGGATCGTTTCTTTACTCGTGATAAGCACAAAGCTAAACCTGCCGTTTTTGAAGCCTTATCAGAAAAAGACATAAAAGATATTCAACAGTTTTTATATGACCACGCCGCCGATTCAGACCAACCAGCTACTTGCGGCTAAATCATCAATGCTGAGTATCTTTTCGTTCTAAACGAAACATCAGCCAATAAACCAAACGAAAAAACTGTGAGGCTTAGCCTCAGGGATCCTGACACAAAAAATTTGCCAAATTGACCTTGTTATTTGGCAAATAAAGGGGAGAAAGACCATGAGAACTCTCATCTCAATATTAGTGGCTAACGCGCTCTTTATGAGCGGCGCAAGCCTAGCAGCAGATACCGATGCACAAAAGATTGCCGATCTTAAACAACAACTGGCTACTATTAATGAAGATCTTGATTACTTAAATTCACGAGTTGACAAAACCGAGCGTCACACAGCCTTAGACAGAATAGCCATTACGGGTGATTTTAGAACCAAAGCACATTCATTACATTATCAAAACGTCACTTGGAACCCAGCCATGAACGTTAACTTTTCTGACTTTGGCGCTAAAGCCATGTCAGGAGTATTTGGCGATCCAAACAGTGCTACCTCACCGTTAGGCCAAATGATGATGGCAAACCCTGATTTAGCCAGCGCGTTTCAAAGCGGTATGCTTCAAGGCGTTATGCCAATGCTGTTGGGCCAAAAAACCCAACAGGACATTGATAACGATATATTTTACACCACGCGCTTACGCCTAAACATTGACGCTAAAGTGTGGGATAACGTCAGCTTTGCAGGACGTTTAACCATGTTTAAGAGCTGGGGAGACTCTGCTGGAGTTAAAGTATTCGACTCATGGAACTCATTCACCATGGACGGCACCAGTAGCGGTAGCACCAGTGGTGATGAGTTAAAAGTAGAGCGCGCCTATTTTAATTGGAAAGACATTAATGGTAGTGGCACTTACCTTTCTATTGGACGTCGCCCTTCAACGTACGGTCCACCAAATCATTATCGTGAAAATGAACTCAGAGGCGGCACGCCATCAGGTCACTTAGTCAATTTCAACTTCGATGGTCTGACCTTAGGTTACAACTTGGGTGATATTACCGGTATTGAAGGCCAAACAGTACGTTTTTGCTATGGCCAAGGCTTTGAATCACAGTACGGCAATGGCGAATTGTTTGGTGACATCATCACTAAAGATACCCACCTCGGCGGGTTTAATATCGACGTGATTAATGACGGTAACCATTTCTTACAGTTCACTTTATTCGGTGCTAAAGATGTCAATGATGGCTTTACGGGCACCATGGCATTCCCTACTCAACTGGCGGGTATCTTTGCCCCAACCATGTATCAAGACATGCAAAAATTCGACAACTTTAACTTCGTCACCCGCGTACAACCAAGCGGTGTCATTGGTGATATGTACTTAGGTGGCCTAGGTTATGCCTATGAAACCGATGACGACCTGAAAATGTTTGCCTCATTAGGATGGACTCGTGCTGAACCTAACGGCAATGCTGGTTTGTTCGGTGGCATGTTAAGCGATGCAGTATTTGAAGCAGAGTTGAACAGCACTGGAACTGAAATCATTATGGTGCCAAAAGAAACCGTTGATAGCGACACCAAAGATGGTTACGGCATTTATGTGGGCATGCAAATTCCTGCACCATACGGCAAATTCGGTTTGGAATATAACTACGGTTCTAAATACTGGAGTCCCTTCACCCAAGCACAAGACGACCCAATCGGCAGTAAGTTAGCCACTCGCGGCCACGTTGCCGAAGCTTATTATATCTTTGATATTAATCCAAAAATGTTTATCAAGTTAGCCGGTTTGTATTACGACTATGAATATACCGGAAGTGGCTCACCAGTAGGTGCACCGATGAAGGTTGACGATGTGATTGCCGGTAGCGCGTACTCAATGTTGCCCGTTGTTGACACCGCCTATGACGTCAATGCCTCACTGACCGTTAACTTCTAACGCTAACTTAACCTTCTAACTTGGCCCCCCTGAGCACAAGCTCAGGGGTAAGGACAAATATCATGAAACTATTATCAGCACTGGCTGTATTACTGTTATTAAGCAGTAGCGCACAGGCTGCCTTTAACCACAAAGAGGCGCTGAAAGGGCCTTTTGCTAATGGCCCTGAAGTGACGACACAATGCTTAACCTGCCATAAAGAACATGCTGAAGAGTTTATGAAATCTTCACATTGGACTTGGGAGTTAGAGCAAAAACTACCTGACCGCACAGTGATGCGTGGTAAAAAGAACAGCATTAACAACTTTTGTGTATCGATATCGGGTAACGAACCGCGTTGTACCAGTTGTCATGCCGGTTATGGTTGGAAAGATTCTACATTCGACTTTAAAGACATGACCAAAGTCGATTGCTTAGTCTGTCACGACACCACAGGAACTTACATTAAAGATCCTGCGGGCGCAGGCGAGGCCTTAGCAAGAGTCAATTTAGCCAATGTTGCCCAAAATGTGGGTGCTCCCGTGCGTGACAATTGCGGCAGTTGCCACTTTTACGGTGGCGGCGGTGATGCGGTTAAACACGGCGATTTAGACTCATCAATGTCTTATCCAGACAAAGCGACCGATGTCCACATGGATACCGATGGCAATGACTTCCAGTGTCAAACTTGTCACGTTACTGAAAATCATCAAATTACCGGTAACTCGATGGGCGTATCACCTGGTGGTGAAAACAAAATTGGTTGTGTAAATTGCCATGATGCTGCGCCTCACAAAAATAAAAAGCTCAATACACACACAGCAACTGTAGCGTGTCAGACTTGTCACATACCATCATTTGCTAAAAATGAACCCACCAAAATGCGTTGGGATTGGTCACAGGCAGGTCAAGATCTTCCTGAAACAACAGACCAATACGGCAAGCACACCTTTATGAAAAAGAAAGGCAGCTTTATTTGGCAAAAAGACGTTAAACCACAATATGCCTGGTTTAATGGCCGCGCCGATGCGTATATGGCTGGCGATAAAATGGACCCAACTAAAACGGTTAAATTAGCTTATCCATTAGGTGATATTCGCGACCCTAAAGCTAAAATCTACCCATTTAAAGTGCACACGGGTAAGCAAATCTATGATACTAAACTCAATATTCTAATAACCCCTAAAACGTACGGTGAAGGTGGCTACTGGGATAAGTTTGATTGGGACTTAGCTGCCAAATTAGGCATGGAAGCTAACCCAACCATGATAGAGAAAGGACTTAAATACAGTGGCCAGCATGGTTTTGTTGAAACTGAGATGTGGTGGCGCATCAACCACATGGTGTCACCAAAAGACAAGGCACTACAGTGTAATGACTGCCACAACAAAGGCGAGCGTTTAGACTGGAAAGCCCTTGGTTATGATGGCGACCCAATGAAAAATCGTAAAGGTATTAAACATACTAAAGCTGACTAATACTCAGATAAGCTCACTGCAACAGCAATAAGCTGATACAAAAAAACCGCTATCGACTTTACGATGGCGGTTTTTTTATTCGCTAAATAACCAACTAAAAATCCAAACCTTGGCACTGAAAATCTTGTTCAATAGCACTGATTGGATCGGTAAAGCGCAACCGTTTAGCCAACAATTGCAATGGTTTATCAAAGTTGTCCGGCCCTTTAGGTTGTAGCACTGGATAAAAGCGGTCGTGTAAAATCGGCATGCCTAAACTTTGCATATGTACACGTAATTGATGAGTTTTACCGGTAATCGGACTTAACTCAAATAAGCCAAAACCATTTTTTACCGCCACTAAACTGATTTCAGAATGACTATTCGCCTCGCCTTCAACCACCTGCATGGTAAAGCTTGGATTTGCCGCCACAATACGATTTTGAACAGTCCAATGAATAGGAAGCGTACAAGTATTATCGGCTAATTCACTCACCAACCTAGGCGTTAATTTAGCGATGGCCTGATAATCTTTAGTGATCTTGTCATCTAAAAATAGTTGATGATATGCATGGCGTGTTTGCGGATTGAGCGTCATTAACATCACCCCAGCCGTATCTTTATCGAGCCTGTGCGCCGGTGCGACCGTATCTATTTGAGTGGCGATACGTAAGCGATGCACTAAACATTCATTGACGTAATTTCCGCCTGGGGTAACAGGTAAAAAATGCGGTTTATAAACCACAATGGTATCAAGATCTTGATACAACACCTGCTCAGCAAAAGGCACTTTCGTTTCGGCCAGCACTTCGCGGTAATAATACACTTTGGCAGTGGCTTGATAGACACTGTCTGCGGTAATTAACTCACCATTTTGCCAATGAACTTTGCCATCTTTGATCCGTTGCTGCCACACACTGGCATCGATTTGCTTAAAATGATCGACCAAAAACTCAACTACTGTGTGGTATTGCTTACCTGCTAATTCATTAGCACGCGGCAACACAATATACGAAGGCTGAGCGGCAATGGCAGCGCTTGGTGTTTGGGAAGAGGATTGAGGATGATCCGCAGTGTAGTTTGATGAATTAGGCATAAACAACTTGGCTATATAAAGATGAAGGTAAGGTTCAAACGAGAAGGTATCTTATCAGGCTAGGCCGAAAATGTATCTTGATTATCTCGATACCGATAACACAATATTGCGCTTATACATCCACGTGAGATTTTAGTAATTGCAGCACAAAATCCATGGTTTTATGGCAATTAGGTTGTTCAACTAAAATCAGCTTATCACGGTTATACATAGGTAAAACCTCTAACCAACGCTGACTCACCCAAGCGGCATCTTCTAAATGCGTTTGTGAATACAATTCCAGTAAATCTGGATTCACTTGATAAAATTGTTCAAGTGCGGCGCTGATAATTTCAAACTCACCCGCAATGGGCTCATGGCACCAATTAGCGCAAGGGAGCGCACGAGCAATCCAACAACCATCTCGTTTTTGCGCGGCAGATAAAATTTTAAGACGCTGTGTTCCCTCAACAACGATGCTTAAAGAATCATCATCTAACTGGTTGAAATCAATAATATTGCATTGGGTTGCTGCAATATAACAAGGCAGTTCGCTATTCACTTTCAATGGCGCAAATGCTAAACCATAGTGACCTTTTAATACATCGGCAACCATGGCTAAATCACTCGGTGCCACAACTCGAATTTCAAGTCGTCCACCGGGTAATAGCACTGCATCTTGAATCAGTAATGCTACTTCTTTTGTTTGCATAACAGCCTCCTACACCATAGGTGAAGTTACTGAACCAAAGTCAAATCAATGAAACAAGTGTAGCAGTGGTTAATTATTCAACAACTTAAGCAGCATAATATAATGCTTACTACCGACATAACCACCCGTTTTCGCTACGCCCTACTCCAATAGACCTTAATCAATACGACTATCTTTCAAAAAAAGTACAAAAAACATTCAATTTATTGAATCTTATAAACGCTCAATACGATCCATAATAGTGCCGGAAGCGACAATCTCAGCAAACTCGTCAGCTAATACCTGGCTTTGTTGCACGCTTTGCTGCCAATAAGCAATTCGACTTTCAGTATCTAAATTTTTAAAGTCTTCACGGTCAGGAATTTTACTAAACGGCAAGCTTGCAATAAATTGCTTACTGGGCGCTAAAATTAATCCATTGTGATAATTCGCTTTCGCTTTACGCCACAACAAGGATTTATCAAACCAGCCTGGGCTCATGTACGGATAAAAGTGCGGATACAAACTTAACCCTGTCGCAGCGGGTAATGGCATATCAAAATGATAATCGGTTATGCCTCCATCGTAATAATGGCCTTTTGGCGAGCCTTGCAGATCTTTTACCGGATCGAGCAATAGCGGGATCGATCCTGTCGCTAGTAATCCATGACGGATATTGTCTTGAGTTAACTCGACATGTTTGGTGGGCAAATCTTTCAAACGTCTAAAAGGTGATGCGGCGTCTTTATGGCTTAAAATAACCCGCTCGAAGTGCCAGCCTAAGCTTTTTCGATTGATGACATTACTTACCGCTGCCATCGATAATCCCATCATTAAGCCAAATTTGGCATGAATGCGATTTAAATGACGGGCACGGCAGGCCACCATATGATGACGAATTAACGGATTAGCAATAATATCAGCGCCTTGCTGTTCACCTAAAATGCCATCAACAATTTGCAATACTTGGGCACTGACTTGTTCACGCGTCGGCTTTTTTTCGTAATTCTGATGAATATAAAAATGCTCTAAACGTTCATAAGCCGCTAATGGATCTTGTTGCGCCATACAAGCTAAACGCCACGCACCCGACGATGCGCCCATAGTATAAAGAGGATCTTGGCGCCCCTGAAAAAACTCACTAAATAAATATTTATCTAAGCCTGCTATCGCCAGCCACTTAGGCCCGCCTGATGCAGCAAAGAGCTGAGTAAATAATGATTGATCTAAGCCATTCGCTTCTAGTTGTTCGTAAGCCGTTGGTCCAGCAAGTAAACGTAATGCAGGCAATGTACAATCCTTCTTATATTTGTAATGCTGTTATCTTGGTAAAACTGTATGCTTTAGCGCTAACACGCTAGCATATTTTTATGGTTCTTATCTTACGGAATTTTTATGATTGTTGATACTTTAGCAAATCGCCACCTATACACTCAACTTAGCCCGAGATTAGCCAAAGCATTAGCTCATCTCGCGGACACCGACTTTAGCCAGCTTGAAGTGGGCAACTATCCGCTTGAAGGCAAAGACATTTTCGTTATCGTCAATGACTATGAAACTAAGCCTAAAGAGATCGAACCCTTTGAAGTTCATCAACAGTATATTGATGTGCAGTATGTGGTTAGCGGTGAAGAAGAATTTGGCTATTTACCGTTAGCCAATCAAACGCCTTCTAAGCCTTATTTTGACAAGCATGACTATGCTGAATACGACTATGAATCTAACAAAGATGATGCGGCGTTTATTCCGCTAAAAGCCGGCATGTTTGCATTGTTTTTTCCTGGTGACATCCATATGCCGGGCACCAGCCCTACACCACAAAAAGTCCGCAAAGTGGTGATAAAGGTACGGGTATAACCTTAAAACATGACCAACGCTCAGTCCTACTACTGAGTTATGAGTAAGACATCGCTATTTGATAGAAGTCTGCTAAAGTTAATTCGAGCACAAGAAGCACCTCGACAGAGCACTTGAGATAGTCTCAATAGAACACTGAAACAGACTTCAATATCATTGTTATACCTAAGCTAAAGACAAATATGCACTTACCCTGTGTAAAATAGAAAAGGCCCCGAGACTCTCCGCTCGGGGCCTTTTTTTGTCAATTAAACACGCATATCATCATGGATAACACTCATATGGTAAGTTGAACCGTTGAAGTGGTATTTTTTAATGCGATGAAGATCAATTCTTGTTAAAATCAGGGCAACTTTATAGGAGAGTCTTTCAATGGCAATGTATGTAGTGGGTCACAAGATCCCTGATTCAGATTCAATTTGTGGTGCTATAGCATTAGCATATTTAAAAAACCAAATCGATGAACCGGCAATTGCAGCCCGTTTAGGCGAGCTATCACCAGAAACCGCATTTATTTTAGAAAAATTTGGTTTTGAAGCACCAGAATATAAAACCAGTTACGCTGGTGAAGAAGTCTATATTGTTGACCATTCAGAAATTACTCAAGCGCCAGATGATATCGCTCAAGCGACTATCGTCGGTATTGTCGACCACCACAAATTAGGCGACCTAACCACTTCTACTCCGCTAGAATGTTGGATCCGCCCAGTAGGTTGCAGCAACACCGTCATTAAAATGATGTTCGATTTCTACCAGGTAGAAATTCCAGCAAACATCGCTGGTATCATGATGTGCGCTATTTTAAGTGACACGGTAATATTTAAATCACCTACCTGTACCACTGCCGATATCCGTTGCGTTGAAGCGTTAGCTAAAATCGCCGGTGTAGAAGACTTTAAAGAACTCGGCATGGACATGTTTAAAGTAAAATCAGCAGTTGCAGGCACGCCAGCGCGTGACCTTGTTATGCGTGACTTTAAAGACTTCAACATGAACGGTAACCTAGTGGGTATTGGCCAATTAGAAGTTATCGATTTGTCTGTATTTGACGACATCAAAGCTGACCTAGAAGCTGATATTGCTAAATTGAAAATTGAAGGCAATCGTCACAGCGTATTATTGCTGCTAACCGATATCATGAAAGAAGGTTCAGAAATGTTAGTTGTTTCTGATTCAGCAGACTTAACTGAGCGCGCTTACGGTAAACCTACCGTTGATGGTCGCGTGTGGTTAGACGGCGTATTAAGCCGTAAAAAACAAGTTGTACCTGCACTGCAAGATGCCTTTGCAAAGTAACTCGTTGTAAACATCTCAAATAAAGAAAAAGCTGAATCAATTGATTCAGCTTTTTTTATGCTTCAACGCCTATCTATTATGTCGATTAACTAACTTGGTATATCACAGCCCCATAGCTCAATGGAGGGCTGCTCAGTGGTAGGCTCACCCACCCAATAACTCATAGAATGGCATTGTTGCCCAGCCTGAGTCGATAACACACATAACTGATAATCGCCTGCTTCTGGCGTGCGGCCCAACTTTAGCATTGGCAAAATAGGCAAATGCGCTTTGTAGTGCCAACTGCCATCTTTTAACACTGCATCGGCAGGAATCTCCATTCCTGCGCCACTGCCTTTTACCCTTGCTTGTTCTAAAATAAAACCTTCATTAGTTAATCGATAATCTTCGGCCCAACGAATTTTCTCAATTGTGTGAGTCCAAGACAATGTCATCTGTTCAGCAGGCACTTGAGCCCAAATCGTGCCTGCTAAACCCAAACATAGCCCTAGCATTATTCGCCCTGCGCTAAACGTTTTAGCTTACGTGCTCGCCATACGTGGTGCAAAATAAACGCCAGTGCCAAACCAAAACCTAACTCATCACTCAGCGGTGTCGCCATAATCAAACAGCCACCAGCAATAAAGCCTAAAACACGTTCCCACCAATAAAGGTTCTGTAATAAGTAGCCGGTAAATATCACGCCCCAAATACCAATAGCCACCGTCGCTTTAAGGACCACATAAACCGTTTCTAGCACACCACCACTTTGGAGCATTAACGCAGGGTCGTACACCGCCATAAACGGAATAATAAACCCAGCAATGGCAATGCGAATGGCCCATAAACTGATTTTTAAGCCTTTCTCTTTAGCGATTGGCGCCGCGGCGAAACACGCTAGGGCAACTGGCGGTGTAAGGTCTGCCATAATGCCAAAATAAAACACAAACATGTGTGACACAATTAACGGCACACCTAAATCCAGTAACGCTGGCGCGGCAATTGAGCTGGTAATAATGTAGTTAGGAATGGTCGGGATCCCCATACCTAATACCAAACACGTCACCATCGTCAGCACTAAAGACAAAAATAAGTTATCTTGGCCGACAGCCAGAATATAGCCGGCAAACGTTGAAGCAATACCGGTTAGTGACACAACACCAATAATCACGCCCACTAGCGCACAAGCAATACCTACAGGTACAGCATGGCGAGCACCTTCAACTAATGCATGCAAACATAATGTGAGAGTTTCTTTACCACCTTTAACAAACCAACAAACCACCACCAGCATGGCAATAACGCCAAACATCACCCCAATACCTAACTGGAAAAAGCCTGCGCATATCACCCCTAATGCTATCCAAAAAGCAAACCGCATAGCAGCAGATGATAGATTGAGAATAATGGCCGAACCTAAAATTACAATCGCAGTCAGTGCTAAGCCAACCATGCCGGAAAACAGCGGTGTACGACCTGAAAACAACAAGCCAATCAAAATAAATAATGGGATTAATAAGTACCAACGCAACTTAATTGCTGCCCACGGATCTGGACATTGGTCTTTAGGTAAACCAGATAAATTGGCGCGTTTAGCTTCTAAATGCACCATCCAGAACACCGAACAAAAATACAATACCGCGGGGATCATTGCCGCTTTAGCAATTTCAATAAATTGCACATTAATGGTTTCAGCCATAATAAAGGCTACGGCGCCCATAATCGGCGGCATAATTTGGCTGCCCATACTGGATGTGGCTTCTACACCCCCCGCAAAAGCAGACCGATAACCAAAACGCTTCATTAGCGGAATAGTAAATTGGCCAGTGGTGACCACATTGGCAACCCCCGAACCGGTAATAGTGCCCATGAGTGCCGACGATACCACCGACACTTTTGCAGGCCCACCCACTTTATGCCCAAATAAGCCCATAGCAAAGTCGGTAAATAAGCGGATCATTCCAGCTTGCTCTAAAAAGGCCCCAAACAGAATAAACAAGAAAATATAGGTCGCGGACACATAGGTTGGCGTGCCGTATAAGCCTTCGGTACCAAAGGCCAACTGGTTAACTATTTGGTCGAAACCATAACCTCGATGCATCAATTCACCGGGTAAATACTCACCAAACAAACCATAGGCCAGAAACATACCGCAAATAATCGGCAGGGCTATTCCCATCACTCGTCTTGCGGCTTCAAACACTAAAGCCACTAACACCACACCAATAATCATGTCATTTTGGGTTAAGTCACCGGAACGTTGAATTAAGTCTGCTTCAAACACCCATTGATAAACTGCGGTAGCCATACCCGCTAAACCGAGTATCCATGCCAAAGGTTGCCATGGCTGACTCTTGCCTATACCTGGATAACTAATAAACACCACTAATAATAAAAAGCCCACGTGTACGGCGCGCAATACTTGTGTCGAAACTGGATGAAATGCCGCGGTGGTAATTTGGAAAATAGAAAAAATCAATGCTACTGCAAACAAGGCTTTTGGCCAGTTGCGAGTATCGGCACTTAAGCCTTGCTCTGGTTCGGTAATTTGGGTTGGATCGCTCATGGTATGCCTCGACACTTACTACAACTAATAACCTCAGCTCAGAAAAATGAGTCAATTAACAATGACGTTGACTCAATCAGTCACTCTTGATCTAAAACGGAAGTTAGCAAATATGGTTGAAAGACAGAAATAAACAAGCGCTTGCTGGGTTTACCAAACAAGCGCTGTTAACTTAAGACTATTACTTATAGCGCATTCACTTCTTTGTAATAGCGTTCTGCACCTGGGTGTAGTGGAATAGGCAGATCTTTTGCCGCTGTGGCTAAACTGATCGCCTTAGCAGCTGAGTGAGCAGTACCTAAACGGTCTAGGTTTTCAAACATCAGCTTAGTCATTTGATAAGCAATCTCATCAGACACCTTACTGTGGCTTACCAATAAGTTTTGTATCGCAACCGTACTCACATCTTCTGTTTGGCCTTCGTAAGTATTGGCCGTAATCACCCCAACTTGATAAGCAGGATTATTAATTTTAGCGACAACATCCGCAGGGATAGCCACAAAGTTGATATCCATTGTTGCGGCTAAATCACGAATGGCAGCCATACCTAAACCAGACGATTGTAAAGTCGCATCCAATTGGCGGTTTTTAATCAGCTCAACAGATTCGGCATAAGGCAAAAACTCCACTTTACCCATGTCGTCGTAACTGAGTCCTGCAGCAGCAAAAATAGCGCGAGCGTTTAGCTCAGTACCTGATTTTGGCGCCCCGACAGAAATACGTTTGCCTTTTAAATCTGCAAGACTATTAATACCGGCATCTTTATTGGCGACAATTTGGATGTAGTTAGAATAAGTTGCCGCAATAACGCGTAATTTTTTAAGCGGTGCTTTAAAACCGGCTTCCTGATCACCTTCCCATGCAGCCGATACCGAATCACCTAGTGCAAGCGCTAATTCACCACGCCCAGCTTGTAATAAATTGAGGTTTTCAACCGACGCTTTAGTCGCTTGTACTGAGGTTTTAGAGCCCTCAATGCCATTGCTGTAAAGTTGAGATAAAGCCACACCGATAGGATAGTAAACACCACTAGTTCCGCCGGTGAGAATATTGATAAATGTCGGCGCAGCCATAACAGCCGTACTAATAGATAGCGCTGCAGCTGCGCCAATCATGCAAAAACGTTTGGTTAATTTCATCCTGCAATATCCTTATTTTTTATATTGTTATGAGTATTATTATGTCGTTACACTACCACTGACATCCTGTGCAATCTATATAGACTAAAGGCTAATAACATCATTATAAATCGCCTTTATTCCGCGATTTCAGTTACTTCGATACGACACCAATAGCAACATTAGCATTTTTCATCACCAACTTGCTTTAGGGCTGTCTGGGCAGCGAGCAATAAATACTCTGCCATCCACGAGTATAGTTAATTGAAATAAAAAGGTGCCAACAATGTCGGCACCTTTTTAGTCTATGGTGTAAGCCCTAATGAAATGAAAGGCTGGAATGTTATTAAGCCTTACATATTCATACAGTTAGCATAATATGTCACTGTGGCAGGCCAGTCAGAAAACACCCCTATTACCCCGACATCTTTTGCCAGTACATCTAACAGCTCAAAAGTATCACCTTCGTTATCAATCACGTCAGCAATACTCTGATAATACCAACCACCGCCGCCTTGACTCAGTGGCCCCGAACGCTCTAATGACCAAGCAATAATCTTCAAGCCAGCGGCACTTGCTGCTTTGGCATATTCAGATGGCACTATCGCGTTATTGTCTCCTACGGTAACCAGCATCCATAAAGGTGGTGCAATAATCTTGACCCCGTCTGCCGCTAAGGTGTCCATACTCGGTGACCATGTGGCACTGTTTTGCGGATCAAATCCAGCTTGCTCGTCACGGCCATCAAGGTATACCGCTTGATCGGCAAATTCAGGTGCGTTGGCTATCCAATATTTTACATCGTCTAAATTAAACGATTGTGGAAACACTTGCGATGCATCAACACCTGCTGCGGCATATTCATCTAGCATTTTTTGGGCGTAATCTTGTTGGGTAAATCCATCATATGGCATGCTGACACTGGCCGACTTAAGCTCGGGAGTCATCTTTACTCCAGCAGCTTTGAATAAGGCAATACTTTCAGCGTGAGTCATTAACGTGCCATTACCGGCATATAAATCGGTGCGCCAATTTGGCGTGCCATCCATAAACTCTTCTACTGTGGTGGCATTAGGGTTAAAGCCGTCCATTTTGCCTTTTAAGGTTGTAAACTCTGCAAGACTAATATCGCTGGTACAACAGGTTGCCGTTGCACTCACGCCATTGACGGCATCGGCTGGTGAAAATGGCACTGAACATTTATTGGCTAGGGCCGGGATAGCAAGAATATTGGTGGTAGTGGCTAAATCACACTGCGAGTGACGGCAAACTAACTCTTTATCTGCTGTAAATGTCACGTCACATTCCACAATACCTGCGCCCGAATCGATAGCTGCTTGATAAGCTTCTTTGGTATGCTCAGGAAATTGCATTGATGCGCCGCGATGACCAATAGAAAAGTCAGTACGGTAAAATGAATTTGAAGCACATTGCGCTAATTGATCTTTTAACTCACTGTCTTGCATTTGACCGACTAAAAATAGCGGCCTAGGGCCTACTTGAGCGCTAACACTTTTATCCACTTCTGCAGTGGTGTCATTATTGTCGTTACTGTTACACCCCGAAATCCATAACGTACTGGTTAAAACTGAAATGATACCCAGTGTTACACTTTTTTTCCTTGTCATCTTATTGCTCCATGTTGTAATGCGGTAATGTCAGTTGTAATAGTTTGCTGAAAAATTCATCATCAGGAACAGCTTACGCAATAAATATGACTGAATTATCGAATTAATATGACAACCTTAGTTTCTACTGTTTTACCGACCGATTGAATAATATAAAACATGACCCTAACTGCGGTAACGGTAAATAGACAAACAAATAAACGATAGTGAGTAAACAACTAACAATGAGGTCCACAATGGCAAACACAACACTTTATTATGTTCACGATCCAATGTGCAGTTGGTGTTGGGGATATCGCCCCACATGGGATGCTCTGCAAGTTCAACTACAACAGCAGTTTGGTCAGCAATTGAGTCTACAGTATCTAGTGGGTGGTTTAGCGCCCGACTCCGACCAACCCATGCCGCAACCCATGCAGCAAATGTTACAACAAACCTGGCAAAAAATTACTCAACAGCTTGGCACCGTGTTTAATCACGACTTTTGGCAGCATTGCCAACCAAGGCGTTCAACGTATCCAGCATGCAGAGCTAGCATCATTGCTCGCCAATATGGGCTAGAGCAACAAATGATCAACGCCATTCAACAGGCTTATTACCTTAATGCGCGTAATCCATCTGATGTTGATACTTTGGTATCGATTGCGACTCAATTAGGGATCCCCGCAGACTTGTTCACAGAGCAATTAAGCGCTGATGAAACAGAAGATAAATTACTCAAAGAAATCAATTTTGCTCGCCAACTTCCCATTCAAGGATTTCCCTCATTAGTGCTGATGGTCGATAACAATGCCTATCCTATTCGGCTTGATTATCATCAATGGCAAACCAGCTTGGCAGACATACAGACTATCTTGTTAACAACCCAACCGAGTTAATTAGCCCATAAGGACATTAGGACCGCATGACTTAATGACTCTACGCACCGTCACGAGGTAAACGTCAGTTAAGATATAAAGTTTGCACGACGTTGATTAGCCTTTGGCCTTAATGCCCAATATCCTATACTCTGCACGTCGAAAACGACAACGCCCCACACAGGCTTGTTAAACATAACATGAGGCAGTGAATGACAGATCGTAAACGAGGTTTTTTCGGTTGGACATGGTTTGTCATGTGGCGATTTTTGCTATTACTGGCGCTATTGTTACTGCTGCTTAGATTTGTGCCACCACCGACGACGTCATTTATGCTGCAAAGCGATTATCCGGTTAGTCAGCACTGGGTAAGTATTGATGAACTGCCAGCGCACATGCCTTTAGCCGTAGTCGCCGCAGAAGATCAACTGTTTCCAGAGCACTTCGGGGTCGATTTTACCTCCATAACTAAAGCCCTTAACCAGTACGACGACGGCCAAGGTCTGCGTGGTGCCAGTACCATCAGCCAGCAAACCGCCAAAAACCTATTACTTTGGCCGGGTAGAAGCTTCGTTCGCAAAGGGTTAGAAGCCATATTGGCCGTGAGCCTTGAAGCGATTTGGGGCAAAAAGCGTATCTTAGAGGTGTACTTAAACGTAGCCGAATTTGGTAAAGGTATTTACGGCGTAGAAGCGGCTAGCCAGCACTATTTTAATAAATCGGCCCGCTATTTATCCAACAACGAAGCGGCGCGCCTAGCAGTGTTGTTGCCGAGTCCGCGTAACCGAAACCCTAACAATTTAACCCCATACCTGCGCCAAAGAGTCGCTTGGGGTGAAAAACAAATGCGCCAACTTGGCTCTGGCTATTTAAAGCCTATTCTTACCAATTAACCGTCATCAGTTGCCCGTTGTTATTGCTCTTTGTTAAGAGCAATAACAACTCGAACTGCCCTTCATATTTAAAAGATCAAAATATTGATCATTGATAAGCCATTAGCCTTTAATATCATTCAAAAAATACTATTCTCTTCCAATCGTCATCATGTGGCGAAAACATGATACCTACTAACAAGCCAGATGAAAGCCGGAATTAACAGGATTTGAACTATTTTTACTGTTAGAATGCGAGCTCATTTTTATCCGCTTTTACGATCAAGGCAGGCTATGACCGTTCTTCTAATGACTCCACCGATGACCCAGCTGAATACACCGTATCCAGCAACAGCGTATTTAACCGGTTTTTTACGCTCACGAGGCTATGAGGCGGTTCAGCGAGATCCTGCGATTGAGCTTTTCCTTGAGATGATGACAGCGCCTGCGCTGGAGATTATTCGTCAGCACGTAGAAGAAAACTTCGAACACTTTGAAGACGACGAACTGCCAGATGTCATCTTTAATTTTTTGGCTGAATTTGAGCGTTATCACCTCACCGTAGAACCTGCCATTCGCTTTTTACAAGGCAAAGATCCCAGCCTTGCTATGCGCATTAACACCCGCCGTTTTTTACCCGAAGGCCCAGCGTTTGATGCAATTGCTGAGATGGAAGCGGTATCTGGCGACGTGTTGCAAGCCGCCTTTGGTAATTTAGGCGTACAAGATAAAGCCAAGTATTTGGCCACTCTGTTTATTAATGATCTGTCGAACGTTATTACTCAGGGCGTTGATCCCTACTTTGAAGTCAGCCGTTATGGCGAAAAATTAGCTGCGGCTAACCCAAGTTTTGACAACCTCTATGACACCCTCATGGGTGAACCGAGTTTCAGCTCTGAAATTTTGGAGCAGCTGGTCGAGATGTATCTGGAAGACACCCAACCAAGTGTTGTCGCATTAACCGTGCCGTTTCCCGGCAATATGCTGGGCGCGTTACGTATTGCCCAAACCTGTAAAGCCATTAATCCAGACATTCCTATCGTCATCGGCGGCGGGTTTGTTAATACCGAGCTGCGCGCACTAAAAGATCCTCGTGTATTTGAGTTTATTGACTTTATCTGTCTGGACGACGGCGAACGCCCGCTTATCACTTTGCTGGAATACTTTGAAGGCAAACGTGAAATAGACGATTTAGTGCGAACTTATTTTCTCGCAGAAGATGAAAATGGCCAGCCCTATGTCCATTTCAATGAAAACACACAGCTGCACGATATTCCACAAAGCGAAGTTGGCGCCCCAATTTACGATGGCCTGCCACTAGGTGACTACCTGTCTTTATGTGAAATGCTTAATCCAATGCACCGTATATGGAGTGATGGACGTTGGAACAAACTGACCATAGCCCATGGTTGTTACTGGCGTAAATGCAGCTTCTGCGACGTCAGCCTGGACTATATCGACCGCTACGATACTGCAGGCGCCGATGTGCTGGTTGACCGAATCGTAGAGCTTGTCGAAGAAACCGGACAAACTGGTTTCCATTTTGTCGATGAAGCCTTACCACCAAAAACCTTATTTGCGTTTGCAAAACGTCTCATTGAACGCGGCGTAGTGATCAGTTGGTGGGGCAATATCCGTTTTGAGCGGACTTTTAGCCCAGATCGTTGTCAATTACTGGCAGATTCAGGTTGTATCGCCGTCAGCGGCGGCCTTGAAGTAGCGTCAGATCGTCTACTTAAACTGATGAAAAAAGGCGTCAGCGTTGAGCGCGTAGCCCATGTAACCAAAGCATTCAGTGATGCCGGTATTATGGTTCACGCTTACTTAATGTATGGTTTCCCAACACAAACCGAGCAAGAAACCATAGACTCGCTAGAAATGGTGCGTCAGATGATGGAACTAGGTTGTTTCCAGTCAGCCTATTGGCACCGTTTTGTCGCCACCATCCACAGCCCGATAGGCATGAATCCAGAGCAATTTGGTATCACCCTTGCTGAACGCCCAGAGATCTTATTTGCTGAAAACGATGTCGATTTCACCGACCCGACCGGAACGGATCATGACATGCTGGGCGAAGGACTGCGTAAAGCAATCTACAACTACATGCACGGTATCGGCTTCGACCAACCAATGAGTTTCTGGTTCAACGAACCCGTTTCCCGCACTTCAATGAAGAAAGACCTGATATCAAAAGCGATTAATAACTTTATTCTGAGTCATGAAGAGTAGGTAATGAAGAGTAGATTCGGGCTATTTTATTAGAATAAGTAAACGCGACCTAAATAATTGGCAGTCTAATTCTGCTATACAGACGCACCATAACCCTACTTAATATAAGAAAGAGAAAGAGTAAGTGGCTCCAAGGTTAGAATATTGAAGGTTGATTTATCACTGTTCTGCATAGAGAATAGCACCTAATTGAAATAATAATTAACGTGATACATAAAGCATAGGAACGGCAATAAGATGATGACAAAATGGGCGACACGCTTTTTACAAATGGCCGAGCTCGTAGCATCTTGGAGTAAAGACCCTTCCACCCGAGTTGGCGCAGTAATCACCGAAAACAATCGCATCGTCTCGCTAGGCTTTAATGGTTATCCTCACGGAATATCAGATAGCGCTGAAACCGATAACCGTGAAATGAAACTGCTAAAAACGCTCCATGCAGAAGAAAATGCCATTCTCCATGCCAAACGAGATCTCAGTAGCTGTGAGATTTGGGTAACCCACTTCCCCTGCCCAAACTGCGCCGCCAAGATTATCCAAACAGGATTACGTGCCGTGCATAGCCCGCAACCCAACGAAGATTTCCTGTCACGCTGGGGAGATAAGATTAAAGTCAGCGAAGATATGTTTGAGCAAGCAGGCGTTCAAGTCGATTGGATGCAGGTAGATTAACCTTACTTTTTCACCGTCGTTCCGGCAATGCGGTTGAGCCGGAATCCAAGTGTTTATTCTTTGCATTTATGGCCTGCGTGGCACTTCATCATAGTAAAGGGTGAACAGTCTAGCTTCACTTTACTAGCTGGCTTTAAAAGGCTAGGTAAAAATTTAACAATGGATGCCATGATTAATTCGTGTCGTTTACAAGCTTTCTAAGAATATTTGCCAAGTAAAAAATAACAACCACAGAAGGCCAAGCATAAAAGCGACATCTTCTTTAATCGATGAGCCAAACTCTGAGCTATTATCACCAAAAAAGTAACCTACTGGTTTGGAATATATTACTGCCGCTAAGCATAAACCTGGCACAAGATAATACAGCACCCAATCTTCTAAATACGTGCTTGTTTCATCGACACCCATGACAACGTAACTGTGCCCATACATTAGCAAATAGACTACGTATACAAGTACAAGAATAACGGCAAAATACTTACCCCATTTCCATTTTTTTAAGTTATCCGAAAGCGATAAATCGAATTCATGATTTGAATAAATGCCAAAAAAGATCAATGGCAGTATCAGTAAGCAAATGCCTAGAAAAGTACTCAAAATACAGCTCGCTCCAGAAATTTAATAATGGGTGGCATGGTTAACGCCCTGAGCGGATAAAAATGGTTGGTTAAAATCGCGAAGCTATAACCAACTGTTTTTTAGTCCGTTTAAGCAAATTGTTAACTGGTTGCAACGGCAAGATTAGGAACAGCTTTAGCCAAAAAGCTACCTTTTAAAAACCAGTTAACGCATTGCTAATGGGCTGCCGCAGCGCAGCGTAGGAAGTCCCGTGGAGGCCACGCTTTTTGTGGCCGGAACGAAATTGAGCAACTTGTTATGTGTAAATTTTAACTGAACTTTACCGTTTATAACTTCTAAGTTACCAAACTCACCAACAACCTTAAAGCCTTGATTTGTTATAATTAACGAATCTATATTGCCATAATCAATTGAACCATTTATATCTATGCTTGGGTTAACGCTACTTTGTTCAGAAAGCCCTGAATATGAAGTAAAATCCGTAAATTGAATTTCACATTTACGGTAGCAAGTATATTCATCAGGTTTTGGATTTAGATAATGAGGTGAATCAGGCCAAATGCTAGCCTCAATTTTGAATGTGATTTCAGTTGCATTTGAACTCCAACCGAGAACAAACAAGTCATTGAAATCTATACCTTTGAAAATATCCATATACTCGACGATATCCGTTTACACATAACGTTTTAGTATTTATGCGTTGCGCTGTTTGCAAAGCATAAATCGCTTGTTGAACTTGGCCGATGCCACATCCATATTAATCGGTAACTATTAACATAACATGCTATCGGAATTTTCTTTTTTGCGGTAGTGATTTTTTGTACAATATTTCTGCTAATCGATTGTTCTAATTACACCTTTTAAGATGTATTTTTTAGTCATTCAGCCGATTTTTACCATTCATCACAGAATCTCATTATGATGCTTGGTTTAACATTTTCAGGGTTCCATGAATTGAGGTCGTTGAAGAAAATGACGTGAGTCCAGACATGGATGTCTGGCTAGCTTTCGCGGTACAGGATGTACCATCGGAAGCGATAGCATTTTCGAATAAGGCTGAAGCAGACACAAATGCCGATCAAAGTTAAACTTGACCCCATGGCGACCTTTTCGCTGTTTGAAAATGTTGCGGGGCGGCAGGGAGATCCAAGAGGGAACAGCCGTTGGTTTCCTCTTGGTCTGGTGTGGGCGAAGCGCCACGACCTTAGTGGCCGCAGGCCATAAATACAAAAAATAGAGCTGGATCCCCGATAAAAGCACTCGAGGATGACGGCTTAGCGCTAAATTCCAGATCAACAACATTACCGGAACAACTGTGGGTTTGGCCTTTGCAAGGTGTCACTTTAGACCTGTAATTTTTATATGAAAACTTAACAATGGTATGGTTAACTTGAGCTTAACAATACCAACCACGTATTAAATTAACCCAGGGAATCACATGAATATACTGCAACGTTATAACCTACTGTCCACCAGCATATTAATGTGTTGTTTCTTTTTTAGTGCGGGAGTATTTAGTTCGGGTGTGAATAGCTCGGAAGTGAATAGTGTCGATATGAACAGTGCTGATATGAACAGTGCTGATATGAACCGCGCAAGCAGCATGGCAAACATTGATACCAGCAAACTGGGTGACATTAAAGCGGTTAAGTTTAATAACCAACAAGTGATTACCTCGGGTTTACCGACAGAGCTTCAATTTGAACAACTTGCTCAAGCGGGTATCAAAACTGTGATAAACCTTATCCCTAACGACAACCCAAATGCCTTGCCAAATGAGCAGCAGATCGTCACGCAACTGGGCATGAACTATCACAATATTAGTGTGGACTGGCAGCAGCCTACACAAGAAAATCTACAGCAATTTTTTAGCCTGATGGAACAGAATGGCGACGCCCCCGTGTTAGTGCATTGCGCTGCTAATTATCGTGCATCAGCCTTTTATTATTTATACCAAACCCGCCAAAACAAAGCACCGACAATGGCTGAAGCACTAACACCTTGGGGCGACTTACAACAAAGCTTTGCTGAATATCCTCAATGGCAACAACTGATAGAAGATGCAAAACAGCAATATCAAACCAAACAACAGTAATGTAAATACTGCGCTCCCTTTGGCCAGTGCCGAATGAAAGTGCAGGATAAAATCCTGCACTTTCATCCTAACCAATTACCTGTCGCAGGCTTTAGTACAAATAATACCTCCGCTCTCTTCAACAAGCACTAGCTAACTAAGTTAGATGACCTTGTGCTTCAAGACTCATATTATTCAAGACTCATATTATTCAAGATTATCGTCCGACACCGCAAATAATTTCTAGGTACTAACGCTTATTTATAATCATGAATATTGCTCATGCTGCAGGTGAAATAAAACCGTTTTTCTTCATGTCCCGACCCACGTATAAATTACTCATGCTTTTAGCGCCAAACAATATTACAGCTGCTCCCTAATTAAGCCATCAGGCACAAAGCAGACAAAGCTGTAACAGCGACTTGTTAAGAAAATCAGCACTAATAGAACATATCGATAAACAGCAAAACGTAAATTCAAGCTTTTAAATCACAAAATTGGATACCAGATCATCATGAATAAAGATTTCACATTTACGATTAAGAGCATTCGCCTCGATGAAGATTATCATCCATCAGACAGTACACGTATCACCACCAACTTTGCTAATTTGGCCAGAGGAAGCTATCGCCAAGCAAACTTGCGCAACGCGTTAAAGATGATTGATAACAGTTTTAATGCCTTAGCGAATTGGGATAATCCTAAAGGCGATCGTTACTCCGTCGAACTCGAAATCATTTCTGTTGATATGGATATTGAAGGCAGTGGTAAAACCTTCCCATCGATTGAAATATTGAAAACGAATATTGTTGATCATCAAACTAACCAACGCATTGAAGGTATTGTAGGAAATAATTTTTCCTCTTATGTGCGGGATTATGATTTTAGCGTATTACTGCAGGCTCATAATAAAGACCAGCCCAACTTTAGCACTCCAGATAACTTTGGTGAGCTGCATGGCAAGCTGTTTAAGTATTTCGTTAATTCAAAAGCTTACAAACAAAATTTTAAGAAAACACCTGTTATCTGCCTTAGTGTTTCAGATAACAAGACCTATCATCGAACTGAAAATCAGCATCCTGTATTGGGGGTTGAATACCAGCCAAATGAGTCGTCTTTGACTGAGCAATATTTCAAAAAAATGGGGCTACAGGTACGTTATTTTATGCCGCCAAATAGTGTTGCGCCGTTGGCTTTCCATTTCTTTGGCGATCTACTTAATGATTACACTAATCTTGAGCTCATAAGCACCATCAGCACCATGGGAACCTTTCAAAAAATCTACCGACCAGAGATTTATAATGCGAATGCCGCTGCTGGAAAGTCCTATCAACCCAATTTGAAGAACCTGGATCATTCATTAACGCAAATTGTTTATGATCGAGAAGAACGTAGCCAGTTGGCTAATGAGCAGGGAAAGTTTGCTGAGAAGCACTTCATCAAACCCTATCAAACGGTGCTTGAGCAATGGTCTGCCAATTACGTTTAATCGCTGCGTTTAATCATTACACCCAACATACGGCATGACTTATTATGAAAACATTGATTAACAAAAGAATACTACCCACTTCAACTGCAGGCAGTTTACCTAAGCCCTCTTGGCTTGCTGAACCCGAAACACTTTGGTCAGCTTGGAAATTACAAGGTGAGGAATTAATTGAGGGCAAACAAGACGCTTTACGTTTGTCATTACAAGATCAACAACACGCAGGCATTGATATTGTTAGTGATGGTGAGCAAACACGCCAACATTTTGTGACTACGTTTATTGAACATCTTAACGGTGTTGATTTTAATAAGCGTAAAACCGTTAAAATTCGTGATCGCTATGATGCCAGTGTACCAACGGTTGTCGGCCCTGTTAGTCGCCAAAAATCAGTTTTTGTTGAAGATGCCAAGTTTTTACGTCAGCAAACCACGCAACCCATTAAATGGGCTTTACCTGGTCCCATGACAATGATTGATACGCTTTTTGATGACCATTATAAAAGTCGTGAAAAGCTAGCGTGGGAATTTGCTAAAATTCTTAATCAGGAAGCCAAAGAATTAGAAGCCGCAGGTGTTGATATTATTCAATTTGATGAGCCAGCATTTAATGTTTTTTTTGATGAAGTAAATGATTGGGGCATTGCTTGTTTAGAAAGAGCCATTGAAGGACTAAAGTGCGAAACGGCTGTGCATATATGTTATGGCTATGGCATCAAAGCCAATACTGATTGGAAAAAAACACTGGGCTCAGAGTGGCGACAATATGAAAAAGCGTTCCCTAAACTGCAACAGTCTAATATCGATATTATCTCACTAGAATGCCACAACTCTCATGTGCCAATTGAGCTGCTTGAGCTCATTCGAGGTAAAAAAGTGATGGTTGGTGCCATAGATGTAGCAAGCAATACGATTGAGACACCAGAGGAAGTCGCCAATACCCTCCGAAAAGCACTTCAGTACGTAGATGCCGATAAGCTTTATCCATGCACCAATTGTGGCATGGCGCCCTTACCTCATCATGTAGCAAGAGGTAAGTTACATGCCTTAAGTGCAGGGGCTGACATTGTTAGAAAAGAGCTATCGGCCCAAGGATTATGAACCTTAGGGATTAATATTTATTCAATCTAGGGCGATTTAATCGCAGCGCGAGCACACATCACCTACTGTTGAGTATGAAAACCTTTCAAATCCATCTTATACAAGGGTGCTGGGATCATCTCTGAGGTGATAAAAACACTGTTACCATCTTGGCTGAAACCCACGGCTTCAGCTTGTTTTATCGCTGGCAGAGAAATCTCTTGTGGCGGCGTAGCAAACAACGTTAACCAATCACCTGGCTCAGTTTGAGTAAAATAGAACGCGTGAGTGTAGGTTAATACCACCGCCGATAAACCATCAGCTGATATATCCATGGCTGTGGGTTTCCCGGCAAAACCAATCCAGGTATAGATACTGGCGTAATCGAGCATGGCTGTTGGTAATGGCGCGATTTCGCCTAGCCTTTTGGCCTGTTTGTTAACAATTTGAACCGATGAATTGCTTGAAGCGCTTTGCCCTAAAACCGGAGCGATTAAAGGCAACTCGAATAATATTGGCAGTTTATCGCGTTTGCTCAGTAACAGTATTTTTTGCTTGGCGACATCAACGGCCACAGATTCACAATCGTGTGCACCATCTGGGTAGGTGAATGTCATGCTCCAAACGGGTTTAGCCGCCAGTGTTTTTTGACCATTAAGCTGGCTTAAATCTGGCTCTTTGATCAGATGTAACTGATATTGCGATCGTTTAGCTTGGTTATCACCCACATCGGCGATCAATAAATACGACTCACCTTGATAAACAAACGAGGCGATGTCTTCCCAATCGGTATTCCTAACACCTGTAATGTTGACTGTGGCCAACTGATGACCTTGGGTATCGATGGCAAAAATCCTTGCGGTGTCACCACTGTCGTTATGTACCCACAATATATTGTCGTTGAGCCGCGATACCGCCAAACCACTGGCTTCGTCAATGGTCGGGGCGGTAATACTACCCGCTTGGGTCATGCCTATCGGCATAGCACATGCACTGGTTGATAAAGCTAAGATTAAATACAAAAACACAGAAATACGATTAAACATAATGATGAGTTACTCGAGCAGCCGCAGGCAAAAGTTGGTGTATTCTAACAACAATATCCGAGATGGTTACTAAAAAGATAAAAAACGAATAACTCATATTCATCGAAATTTTAAAGATTACTGATTTGTTATAACCATGCTCGTTCAAATGCATTTGTCATATCAAATGGTTGATTAATACCTTTCACTAACTGCAGTTTACTTCGGTATCTCGCAGGTAATGAATCAAACTTTTTTTGCGCTCTCAATTCTGAAACAGAAAATATTAACAATTTTATTTTGTCTATTTCTTGACCGACAAAAGTATTTTGTTTTTTCTTATTTTCATATTCTAAGTCTAAAAGCACTTGGAGTAACTCTGTGTATTCATCTCCAACACAAAGTCTCATCGCTTTAAGATGCAAATAACCTAAAGCCTCCCCAGCTGAAATGGGTAACTACTTCAGAATGTCTATACTGTTCTCAGATAATTGATTCATTTTTGACATACTTAAACATTTATCATGTTTGATTTCAAAGGCAGTAAATTTATCACCCAATAAATTTAGACCAAAATCTAAGTACTCATCCGCTAAAACTTGTGAAGATGAGGTAGTTAAGATAAATAATAAAAACGATAATATCTTCATTTTACTTTGCAACCATAATGGACTGATTTCCAAAACAATCTCTCCTTTGATGAGATTTCAGATCTTAACATTTGCATACCTGAAATTGTTTCAATTTGATTAAACACCGCCACCTTTATTATCGAATGAAATACATTCTCTATTGTCTAGCGCAAGCTCATAGTTGTCTTGATTTTTATAGCGATAATAATGTCACGACGGTTATTATCTAATTCCCCACGATACTCATATTTTTGATACTCGCTGACTTATCTGCACCTGAGATTTTGTCTCTTCGATTTAGCTTCATTTATAGAAAATTGTAAAAGCAAAAATATTGAAATAAATCCATAGGTGAGTAGTTTTAGTTTTTTACATGACCCATATGAATTGAGGACATCGAGAAAATTCCGTGAGTTTGGCATGTATGCTGCGCTAGCGTTCATTAGGCCAAGGGCGGCCCGTCGGAACCATGAGGTACTGTTGTATTAGACGACAATGGTA
>NZ_JACJDU010000042.1:0-44958 GCF_014163715.1 Shewanella sp. SR44-4
TCTTCAACAGACTCATGAACTAATTCAAGCTCTTGCTCAAACATAAAAAATCCCCACCAGAATACTGGTAGGGATTATCTTTCATCTGCAAGATCGGTCAAGTGCCCTTAAACGATCGGCATTGATCCATCTCGGGTTGGCTTTTTTAATTTAACACCGCCTACTTTGCGTCGGTTTTAATTCGATTTCCTCGTGGGGCAAGTCACATACACCTCATTATCGTGATCAGCTCTACATCATAGCTCATAGTCTCTTAACAGCCCTGTTTAAGCATGCTTGAATACACTCAAGAACAGTATTTTCTTCTTAAGCGAGACATTATCATGCACAATAACGTTAGAACATTATTGGCCACCACGGCACTCTTTTTCAGTGCCCAAATGCTGCCTATGGCCGCATCTGCGAATTCAGGTTGCGCATTTGAAAAAGATCAACAAGGCTTTATGGCAACATGCAGCGAGGAGAAACAAGAAGTGATTTTAACTGGCGTAATCCAACCACAAACTCTAACGACTGAATTACCAGGCTATACTGAAGGGTTTACCAATTACCAAGTTGATGCGCAAGCAATCGATGTACTCAAAGCCATTAATGAACCGACGCAAATAGTCGTGATTATTGGCACTTGGTGCCCTGACTGCCATCGCGAAACACCGCACTTTATGCGAATTATTGAAGCGGCAGCCAATCCCAACATTGAAGTTGAATACATTGGTGTCGACCGAAGCAAGCAGGACCCTGAAGGTTTAGCGGCAAAATATGCGTTCAGCCGCATTCCAACGTTTATTGTTAAACAGCAAGGCAATGAGCTAGGTCGTATCGTTGAACGCCCTCAAGCCACACTGGAAGCCGATTTAGTTGAGATTTTAAAATAGTTATGTAAGAAGTTATTGAAAATGTTTGTTTAAACAACTAAAAGTAATAACTTAATAATCAAAAAAATAGGTCGCCAATGGCGACCTATTTTTTATTACGCTTATGTCAGTAACTACAACGAGACTTTAGCGGCTATGCGATCGGCTAACAGTTGTAATACGCCTTCGCGAAGTGCGCCACCAGCAAGATGTAAACGACTCATTGATAGACTTTCAAACAACGCGATTAAAATCGCAACTCCCGCAGCAAATGTGGGAGCTTGTTCGGCATTTAAGCCGTTAATACCACTAAGCCTTGCATCTGCTTGCGATAATATTTCATCACGAAAAGCATACAAAATCTTAAGGGTAATCACTTCCGAGCGTTGTCGATGCTGTAACACCGATACCACTGATTGAACCGCACCAGAAGCCCCTACAACACTTTGCCACCCTAAATTGAGTAAGTGAGGACGATGTTCTGCCAAAATCGTATTAACGTAATCTACGGCCTGTTCAAAATCGATGCTTTGAAGCGGCGCATGACTAAAAAATCGTTGATTAAATAGCACGCACCCCATTGGCAAACTGGTTTTAAACAACACCTGACTGCCGTCACCAATAATAAACTCGGTACTAGCGCCGCCAATATCAATCACTAACCGGCGTCCCTCACCTTTAGTGGTGGCCACCATACCTTGATAAATCAGTTCAGCTTCGCGCAACCCCGAAATGACCTCGATTGGATGCAACAATATTGGCATCGCTCGCTGGTGAAATTCATCGGCATTACGGATAACACGCAAAGTAGCGGTAGCAAATACAGCCACATTAGCGCTATCGATATGGTGCTGCGCTAACATGTCGGCAAACATGGCTAAGCATTCTAAACCACGCAGCATAACAGGTTCAGACAACATACCGTCATCACCTATACCTTCGGCAAGACGAACTTTACGTTTATATTTAGCGATAACAATCGGCTTATTACCCACCGAATTAGCCACTAACATATTGAAACTGTTAGAACCTAATGTTATCGCCGCATACGGCTGAGATACAGTTAACAATGGCATTGACTATGGTCTACGAGTCCTATGGCGTGGCGGACGCGAAGTATTTCCACCACTACGATGCGCACCTTTACTTCCACCATCACGAGTCCGAGATGTAGGAGGCTTACGATGAATACGCGCCGGAGGCGGAATATCATCTAGTAACGCATCTTTATCGTAATTAGACACTGGAATTGAATGATTAATATAAGTTTCAATTTCAGGTAAATTCAGTGCATATTCTTCACAAGCAAAACTGACTGAAATACCTTTCTGTCCCGCACGACCTGTTCGGCCAATACGATGCACATAATCTTCACAATCATCAGGTAGGTCATAGTTATATACGTGTGACACATCAGAAATATGTAACCCACGAGCGGCTACATCTGTTGCCACTAAAACATCGATATCACCTGAGGTAAATTGCTCAAGAATGCGAATACGCTTCTTTTGCGGAACATCGCCGGTTAACAAACCCACACGATGACCATCACCTTCTAAATAAGACCACAACTTTTCACAGCTGTGTTTTGTGTTCGAAAACACAATCGCTTTATCTGGCCAATCTTCTTCGATTAGACTCAGTAATAAACGCATCTTGTCTTCCATCGACGGATAGAAAATTTCTTCTTTGATATTTTTAGAAGTTTTTTCTAATGGTTCGATTTCAACTTTTTCAGGATCATTCATATGATCGTATGCTAATTCCTGCACTTTCATTGAAAGCGTGGCAGAAAACAACATATTCAAACGTGACTTAGCATCAGGCATTCTGCGGAACAAAAAGCGAATGTCTTTAATAAAACCAAGATCAAACATACGGTCGGCTTCATCAAGCACAACGGCTTGAATGTGGCTTAGACTAATGACACCCTGACGTACATAATCAATAATACGTCCGGTGGTACCAATCAGAATATCAACGCCTTTGTCTAATACAGCGCGTTGGGTTTCATAGCTTTCGCCACCGTAAACAATACCAACTTTTAAGCCTGTATGTGCCGCTAATAGCTTGGCATCTTTAGCAATCTGAATTGCTAATTCTCGCGTTGGCGCCATAATAATAGCGCGGGGTTCGGTTGCTTTGCGACTCTCAGGTGCAGCAACATTGAGTAAGTGGTTAAATGTGGCCACTAAAAATGCCATAGTTTTACCGGTGCCGGTTTGGGCTTGTCCGGCAATATCTTTTGCATTAAGTAAAATAGGTAAAGATAACGCCTGTATTGGCGTGCAAAACTCAAAGCCGTTCTCGTTCAATGCCGCGAGTATTTCGGGCTTTAAAGGGAAGTCGGCGAATTTCTGGGTCGATAAATGTGTTTGGCTCATAGCACAAGCATACCTGTAGGGGTTGCAAAAAAAGATTCGATCGTTTGAAATAGCTACATTACTAAAACGGTCTCTTGAAAAGCTATTTAACTGACCCAATATACATGGTAAGCCATTAATAAACTAGCAATGGAACCAAATCTGGAGAACTACATGAGCGATAAAATTGTATACCTAAGCGATGACAGCTTTGAAAACGACGTATTAAAGTCTGAAACACCAGTATTAGTCGACTTCTGGGCTGAGTGGTGTGGTCCTTGTAAAATGATTGCCCCAATCCTAAACGATGTTGCCGAAGAGTACGCAGGCAAACTAACCGTCGCAAAACTAAACGTTGACCAAAACAACGTTTCACCTGCGAAATACGGCGTACGCGGTATTCCAACATTGTTAATGTTCAAAGGTGGCGAGCTAGTGGCAACTAAAGTTGGTGCACTATCAAAGACGCAACTAAAAGAATTCATTGACGCTAAAATCTAACTAGAAATAGCCTAGAAATGTTAAACGGCACAAGTTTTGAACAATTTGTGCCGTTTTTAGATTTTATTTACGCTAAATTTCTGGACGGCCAACATATAAAGTGCTAATTTATTCATCAGATTTTTTCAATTAACCTCTTCTCGTTTATCAATCATAAAATATCTTTTCAAACTTGCTGATTGATTGCGGTAAGCTTCGTCGCGCAAAACAAGACTCCCATACATGAATTTAACAGAATTAAAAGACACGCCAATTTCAGATCTAGTTTCGCTTGCTGAAAGCATGAATCTGGAAAATATGGCTCGTACCCGTAAACAAGATATCATCTTCTCAATTTTGAAAGCTCACGCTAAAAGCGGAGAAGACATCTTCGGTGGCGGTGTATTAGAAATCCTCCAAGACGGATTTGGATTTTTAAGAAGTTCAGATGGCTCATACCTTGCGGGTCCTGACGATATTTATGTTTCTCCAAGTCAAATTCGTCGATTTAACATGCGTACTGGTGACAGTATTTTTGGTAAAATTCGACCGCCGAAAGAAGGCGAAAGATATTTTGCACTGTTGAAAGTCAGTGAAGTCAACTTTGATAAACCAGAAAGCTCTCGCAACAAAATCCTGTTTGAAAACTTAACCCCATTACATGCAGAAGAACGCCTTCGCATGGAGCGCGGTAATGGTTCAACAGAAGACATCACCTCTCGCATCCTTGATCTTTGTTCTCCAATCGGTAAAGGCCAACGTGGTTTGATTGTTGCGCCGCCAAAAGCCGGTAAAACATTATTACTGCAAAACATTGCTCAAAGTATTACTTACAACAACCCAGATGTGGTGTTAATGGTATTACTTATCGATGAACGTCCTGAAGAAGTGACCGAAATGCAGCGCATGGTAAAAGGCGAAGTGATTGCTTCTACCTTTGATGAACCAGCCAGCCGTCACGTTCAAGTAGCCGAAATGGTTATCGAGAAAGCAAAACGTTTAGTTGAACACAAAAAAGACGTCGTCATTTTGTTAGATTCGATTACCCGTTTAGCCCGTGCTTATAACACCGTCATCCCTTCATCGGGTAAAGTGTTAACCGGTGGTGTTGATGCTAACGCACTGCATCGTCCAAAGCGTTTCTTTGGTGCTGCACGTAACATTGAACACGGTGGCAGCTTAACCATTATCGCCACAGCCTTGGTTGATACAGGCTCGAAAATGGACGAAGTAATCTACGAAGAATTTAAAGGTACTGGTAACCAAGAGTTACACCTTTCTCGTAAAGCTGCTGAAAAACGCGTATTCCCTGCGATTGATTTCAATCGCTCTGGTACTCGTCGTGAAGAAAAGCTAACGACAACTGAAGAACTTCAAAAAATGTGGATTTTACGTAAAATCTTACATCCAATGGATGAAGTTTCTGCAATGGAATTCTTAATCGATAAATTGGCTATGACCAAAACTAACGAAGAATTCTTCACAGCAATGAAACGCGCTAAGTAATTAATTACCTAAACGCAAAATAATCGCAAAAATGCCGCTAATTTAGCGGCATTTTTATATGTATATCACGGTTACTAACCAAAGCCATGCCTAGAATCTAGAGCGGACTTCGTCCTGATAGTACGCTTCGCTGCTATAAAAGCTTTAGCTTGTATCGTCTGTAGCTGCGTAGCACTCTAGCATCTAGTATTTGTACATCTCCCGCTTACCATCGCCTGCTATCGCTTTACCGCCTGTCATCGCTCTTCCGCCTTTAAAGCTTTAGCTTGTATAGCATCTAGCAGCGAAGCGCTCTAGCATCTCGTAGTCTCGAGCTTTTCCGCTATACAGATGCCATTTTCCGACGTAAATACGCAATTTGCTGCATATGCGGTAAATCTTTCGGGCAAGTATCTTGGCAGCCGAGTAACGTCATGCAACCAAACACGCCATCTTGATTACCTATGACATGGTAAAAATCATCAGCGGTTCGAGTATCACGGCTGTCTAATTCAAAACGGGTAATTTTCATCATACCGACTGCGCCAACAAAAGTGTCACGCATTTGTTTAGTCGCACAAGCAGAAACACATACACCACATTCTACGCATCGCTCTAACTCATAAAGCTTGGTTGCTTCTTCCGGTGACATCGGCGTTTCGATACGATGAATATCATTATCTGCACTATTCGGATGCAACCACAACGATAAACGCTCAGATAATTCGCGCATAAATTTACCGGTATTCACCGACAGATCGCCAATTAAATCAAAGCCAGGTAATGGCATCAATTTAATATGTCCATCTGGATAATTAGCGGTTAAGGTTCGACAAGCTAACGTCGGAAAACCATTGATCACCATGGCACAACTGCCGCAAATCCCCGCACGACAAACAAAATCAAATTGTAGTGATGGATCTTGTGTTTCACGTAGCTGATTCAACGCGATAAACACCGTCATTCCGGGTGCCTCTGTTAAGCTGTAACTCACCATTTTAGGTTTGTCGCCAGGCTCTTGCGGGTCATATCGAAAAATTGAAAAAGTTAACGTGCGTGCTTGGCTCATATTACTTTTCTCCAGACTCAGCGTTGATTTTGGCTAAAATATCAGTGAATCGCTGATTACGTGGTTGATATTCTTCAGGTAACTCATAAGGCATTAATGCCGCTTGCTTGGCATACCTATCTGCATCGTCACCGAGTTCAGCTAAAATAGCTTCAACCTGTTGCTGACGTTTTTGGGTATCAGGATGAGCAATCGCATTATCAACACCATAACCTCGATAACCAGGCGGTAATTCCATTCGCATCACATCAAGGGCTTCATAACTCATTTCTGGTCGTAAACTATTCGCATCTGGCCAACGGGTTAATGTACGATTCAACCAGTCTTGGTCATTACGCTGTGGAAAATCTTCACGAGAATGCGCGCCTCGACTTTCGGTACGAGCAAGCGCCCCGCATGCAACGGTCACTGCCACTTTCAACATTCGTTTGACGCGTAACGCTTCAACAAGCTCAGGATTTGCATGACATTTTTTACACTTTAACCCGAGGTTTTTCGAACGTCCAAGCAGTTCAGTTAATTGGTTAACAGCCAGTTCAAGTTCAGGCCCATTGCGGAAAATACCGACGTAATCCATCATGATTTTTTGCATTGCAGCTTTAAGTTTAAATGGATCTTCTGTTCCTTCGCCTTCAATAAGCTGATCAACTTCTGTTTGTAACTGCTTACCAAACTGGGCGATTAAATCGGTATCAACGACCAAACTATTTTGCTCACCAAAGTCAGCAACATACTTACCGATAATCATTCCGCCAACCACAGTTTCTGCTAGGGAGTTGCCACCGAGTCGATTAAAGCCATGCATATCCCAACAAGCAGCTTCTCCAACACTAAACAGCCCTGATAATTGTGGACTTTCGCCATTGGCTTTAGTACGAATACCGCCCATAGAATAATGTTGTGTAGGCCGAACAGGGATCCAATCTTTAACCGGATCAATACCTAAAAATTTCTCACAAATCTCTTTAACTTCACGCAAATTGGTATCAATGTGCTTTTGACCTAATAAGGTAATATCCAGCCATAAATGCGGCCCATAAGGGCTATTTACGCCTTTTCCTTTGCGCATATGCTCAGTCATTCTACGAGACACAACATCTCGCGAAGCCAGTTCTTTTTTCTCTGGTTCATAGTCGGGCATAAAGCGGTAACCGTCTTTATCACGCAGCACACCACCATCACCACGGCAACCTTCCGTCGTTAAAATACCCACTGGAACAATAGCCGTAGGATGAAACTGTACCGCTTCCATATTGCCCAGCGTCGCGACGCCAGTGTCTAGCGCCAATGCTTGACCAATCCCCTCACAAATAATGGCATTGGTCGACACCGCATAAATCCGCCCATAGCCACCTGTGGCAATAGTGGTAGATTTAGCGATGTAAGCGCGTAATTCCCCCGTAATTAAGCAACGAGCGATTACACCATGGCAACGCACTCCATCATGAATAAGCGTTAATGCTTCCATCCGCTCATGCACAGGAATACCTAGCGAAATAGCCTTATTATCGACGGCATACAATAAAGAATGACCTGCACCGTCTGCGGTATAGCAAGTACGCCACTTTTTGGTACCCCCAAAATCACGCGCGTTAATGAGTCCATGAGCAGCTTCTGCTTCAGTGATAGTCACTTTTTCCGCATTAACAATAACTTGTCTATCGCCTTTAGTTACTCGAGTCCAAGGAACGCCCCACTGAGCTAACTCTCTTACCGCTTTGGGTGCACAGTGAGCAAACATTCGAGCAACATCTTGATCGCAGCCCCAATCGGAACCTTTTACCGTATCTTGAAAATGGATGTCTTCATCATCACCTTCACCTTTTATGGTATTGGCTAAACTGGCTTGCATGCCACCTTGGGCAGCGACAGAGTGCGATCGCTTAGCGGGAACCAGCGATAACACCAAGGTATCGAGGCCACGTTCTTTTGAGGCTATCGCGACTCTTAATCCTGCCAGTCCAGCGCCTACTACCAAGGTGTCGGTATAAATAATTTTCATTTTAATTCCTTATAACATCGACACATATGGCACCACAGGTAACGCCAAAGAGCGGCCAATAAAAATATAAGTCAGCAAACTCGCTACTCCTAGCACCATTAAATACGCTAACAGCACCTTAGCAAATTTGAGCATGGCAAAGCGTTGCTCAACCAAGCCCCATTTCACCACTACTCGATATAAACCAAATACGCCATGCACTGCTACAACAGGTAATAGCAGGATATATAAAACCCAAGCATTAAGGTGGTACACACGCTCGGCCGAAAGATGTGGGCCTATTTCAGGATTGGTTATCATGGTGAATAAGTGCGTTGGTACGAGGAAGAACAATAAAAAACCAGTGATCATTTGCCAAAACCAGATTTTGGTATCTTCATGAGGTAAAAAACGCATTTGATTGCGTAAGGCGCGCCATTGGCCTAATTGAGTCGGAAAACGCCGTAATGCAAATACCGCATGGATCAGTACTACCAATAACATAAAGCATGAAAAAATTTGAGTTACCAGCGGGTAACCATGACCAGTTTCACTGAATATGCCACCCTCAAGAAACTGTGCCACTTGGTAGAAGGCTTCTTTGCCAAACAAAATACTCGACTCAAAATGCAAATGCATCACTAGAAAAAGTCCCAGTATTACACCGGACAAACTTTGTAGTTTATCCGCTCGAGCAGCCCAAAGAGGGTGAGCAAAACCTTTGTCGGTATTTACCGCACTGTCGACTTTCGTTTGCAAAGAATTCGCAGCCATAAAGCATCATATCCTGTTAAGCACAATAACAAGTATTGACCATATCAAGAGTTTTTGAATAGCGGCAATGAACAATGATCAAACCGTGATAATGTTCACCTATTATTAAGCGGGAGTTAGAAGCATGTCACACAAACTAGCAAATAAAAACTTAAACAATACTGATAGTTAACTAAATATCGAAACGAGTATTCGGTAGATAAACAATCTAACGTGTATCTAGAAAGGTGTCGTAACGCTAATAATTACCGGCAATATTGACGTAACTTATCGCGTAATAGCAACATGACCTGAGTGATATTTTCGCGACCAGGACAGATCAAATTTAACGCAACTGACTCACCAACACATTCAGTAAGTTTCGGGACTAACTTACCTGTTTTCTAATCATCAGCAATATCCTGTGCGATTTTTAATATAAACGTGACCGAAAATGGTCCATCTTCATCTAGCAAACAACCAATAAACTCTCACCTAAACGAGCATCTTAAAATAACTTGGGTATAATAAGCGCCAATTTGATATTACTTTTACCACAGTTAGGAAAATCCCATGGCTTGGATCCAATTACGCATTCACACTCATCGCGATAACGCCGACTTGCTTGGCGACTTATTAATGGATCACGGTTCACTTTCCATCACCTACGAAGATGGCCAAGACGAGCCTATTTTCGAACCTAAGTTAGGTGAAACACCGCTGTGGCAAGATACCGTAATGATTGCATTGTTTGATGCAGGTACTGACTTAGCACCTACAATCGAATTTTTAGAATCGATGCCATTTTTAGGCAAAGGCTTTAATCATAAAATTGAACAAGTCGAAGATAAAGACTGGATCCGCGAATGGATGGACAGCTTTCACCCAATCCAATTTGGTACACGTTTATGGATTTGCCCTAGCTGGCGTGAAATTCCTGATCCGACTGCGGTTAACGTCATTCTCGATCCAGGTTTAGCCTTTGGTACAGGTACTCACCCTACCACCGCCTTATGTTTAGAATGGTTAGACAGCCTAGATTTATCAAACCAAGAAGTCATCGATTTTGGTTGTGGATCGGGTATTTTGGCTATTGCCGCAATCAAACTCGGCGCCAAGAAAGTAACAGGTGTTGATATTGACTATCAGGCTATTGACGCTTCAAAAGCCAATGCTGAACGTAACGACGTAGTGGATAAATTGGCCCTATATTTACCAGAAGATCAACCAGCCAACTTACAAGCAGACGTATTAGTCGCCAATATTCTTGCCGGTCCGTTAAAAGAGCTAGCACCGCTGATAGCTGAAAAAGTCAAAATTGGTGGCAAACTGGCGCTATCGGGTTTATTGCAAGAACAAGCACAAGAAGTATCCGACTTCTACAGCCAATGGTTCATCATGGATCCAGTATGTAACAAAGAAGACTGGAGTCGCTTAACAGGAATACGTAAGTAGCCTGCCCACAAGCCTAAAACGCACTCAATTATGGGCTATATTATGAGCGGATTGCGTGCGTAAATTCTCGTTTACAGGTTGTTAACATCAATAATTGACACTGGTATATATGAAAACGTCTCTCTGCAACACGCACCAGTGCTCAAAAATGGCCGAAAAACGCCAATTATTAGTCAAAGATGTGACGGCTAATAAAAGTCAAGCAAAAAAGTTGCATTTAGGTCATTTATTGACCTTTTCACGGCCGTAAAAAAGGGCTACTATAGCGCCCCTTTGGAGAGCAAGGTGAAGTCCGAAATGCAAATTGGCCCGTATCAACTGTCTAATCAGCTGATTGTGGCACCAATGGCAGGTGTCACCGATCAGGCCTTCCGAAATCTCTGTTTACGCTATGGCGCAGCTTTAGCCGTATCAGAAATGCTTTCATCGAATCCCGACGTTTGGGACAGCGACAAAAGCCGCCAGCGCATGATGCATTCTGGTGAAGAAGGAATACGCTCCGTACAAATAGCAGGTGCAGATCCTGATTTAATGGCCAATGCCGCTAAGTTCAACGTTGAACAAGGTGCGCACATCATTGATATCAATATGGGCTGTCCAGCAAAGAAAGTGAATAAAAAATTTGCTGGTTCTGCGTTAATGCAAAGCCCCAGCTTAGTAAAAGAGATTTTACAAGCCGTGGTTGCTGCAGTAGACGTACCAGTAACGTTAAAGATACGCACGGGTTGGGAGCCTGAACATCGTAATGGTGTTGAAATAGCCCAAATTGCTGAAGATTGTGGCATTGTCTCGCTCGCCGTTCACGGCCGAACCAGACAATGCATGTACAAAGGCTTTGCCGAGTACGACACCATAAAAGCAATTAAACAGAATGTCTCAATTCCTGTTGTCGCTAACGGGGACATCGACACACCAGAAAAAGCCAAGTTTGTACTTGACTACACTGGCGCCGATGCCCTGATGATTGGAAGAGGTGCACAAGGACGGCCTTGGATTTTTAAAGAAATCCTACATTATCTGGAAACAGGTAAAAAGTTAGCGCCAATTAAGGCAGAAGAGCAACGCAGTGTGATGCTTGAACACCTTAAGAAACTTTATGACTTATATGGCGAATACAAAGGTGTCCGATTTGCTAGAAAGCATGTCGGGTGGTACCTAAACCATGAGGAACAGCGCCAATTTCGTGCTGACTTCAATCGGCTTGAAACCGCTGCCCAGCAACATTCCCTCGTAGAATGTTATTTTGATGAATTAGTTTAGAATTTAATAAAGAGCAGAATAGAATGTTTGATCAGACAACTAACACAGAAGTTCACCAGCTTACCGTAGGCAAAATCGAAACAGCAAACGGCACTATCAAGCCGCAGTTATTACGTGACGCAGTAAAACGTGCCGTGACTAACTTCTTCTCTCAGTTAGACGGTCAGGAAGCTTCTGAAGTATATGAAATGGTATTGTGCGAAGTTGAAGCACCTTTACTAGACATCATCATGCAACACACTCGTGGCAACCAAACGCGCGCTGCTAATATGTTAGGTATCAACCGTGGTACTTTACGTAAGAAATTAAAGAAATACGGCATGAACTAAGACCTAGCGTCTAAGTGATTGTAATGAAACGGGCTTATCAGCAATGATAAGCCCGTTTTTGCATTTTGAACCCACTAATGAACCCACACTCGATGTTTTACTCACATTAGTTTTTATCTTGCTTGCTTATATTTCACTAACTTTATAGAGTATATTTTTTACACACGTTAGTTAGGGATAATAATGAAACTTACAGGGATATTAACGTTTAGTGCTGCAATACTTTTATCTGCATGCACATACACTTCTAATATGAATATGGGTAATAACTTCAGTGCAGATCAAACTGCCCAAATAACAAAAGGCAAAACAACTGAGACGGATATCATTACTTTATTTGGTCAGCCATCAGTAAAGACTGTGCTGAATGAAACTGATGTTAAGTGGATTTATAGCTATACAGAAGGTAGCTCTTCTGCCCAAGCATTTACTATGAAAACAACATCAGACTTTACAACTCATACACTAGACATACTTCTTCGTGATGGCGTAGTTATCAATTTTGCTGAAACTCATGCGCCAATGAACATGAACCTCAACACTCAAAGTTCAATTAAATAGCTTATAGCCTTTAATTTTTCGAATTAAGGGCATTTAACTTTTTATACGGGAGTGGGCAAATGGACATATTAGATAAGTATCAACTCAAGGAATGGTGGATTGAATCATTAACAGCAAGCCAAAGGAACCAAGTTTCTAACGACTACCGTCCGATGGGATTTCCTGTTAGTGATGCCCCTTACCTATACCAAAATGTAGATAAGACATATTTTAGTGATGGTGCAGGTAAATTAGGGCTTTTACTTACTTTATCTATTATTGCAGACGGTGAAGCAAAGGAGATTATCAGGACAAAAGCAGAGGAAGAATTATTCCTATGTTATCGAGTGTTTGATGGCAATTTGATCGACATCCATCTAGCTCTTGCATCACTTATCAAGCATTACTATCCTTTGAGGGCTAATCAGACACATTATGAAAAAGCTAAAGAACTTTGCTTAATGCAAATATCTTTTGCCAGTAAAGTTGCCAAGAAATTTAGACACCCTAAAAAGCCAAAAGAATTAAAACGGTTACATAAAATAACTGGGATTAGACATCCTTACTATGATGAACCACAAATGCTACCTTCACATACTGGCTATAAACAGCTAGCAATTATTCTTGAAAAAGAAGGGGATATTAAAAGTGCAATAAAATTATCCAAACAAGCATTGAAACAAGGCTGGACGGATGATTATGAGAAGCGCATTGAACGGTTGAATAAAAAGCTTGCTAGGAAAGTAATTAAAAAGACTAGCCTCTAACGTGTGAAAAACCTCCCTCTTACGATGTAAGAAAACTATGCTTGTGCGTATTGGTTAAGAAACTCATGGTGTAAACCTTTTTGACGTCCGAAACGTTATTTTCATGCCCCATGACTTCCAAATATTAATGCCTAACGACCTTAGAAAAACCTTCAGCTTTTTTATGAGTAAGAAAAACCGTCATCATCTGAATACTTTTCTTTAACTACGGGCGCATGTGACCATCAAAGATCATTGCTTCAAACTAAATCATATTAAGGCTAGCGAGGAATACACTCGATAGTGTCTAAGATGTCCAGAAATTCTGTCCCCAGTAAGCAGCTGGCCAGTGAATACCCCCTGTCTGAAAAATTAGGAAAATTAGACAAATTGAAAATCTGACATAATCGCCACCAGCAAAGATAAGGCTTACTGACATTTTTCCGCCTTCACAACTAAGCGCAAGCTATTGAACTTAATTAATTTTATTAATATTTTTAATTTTCCTATTTTGTCTAATATCTCTATTATTACTAACCCCCCTAATTTTTTGATTTTTCAGTGCGTCCAAAAAAAAACCCTCTATTAAGGAGGCTTATAGTTCAATTGTTCTAGCTAGCTGGTGGTATTAACTTTAACCGTTTTGCTGCTGCTGGATCACCTGCATTCCTTTGAGCGTGTTCCCATCGATAGCCAGCCATATAATCACCGCCTATGTGCTTTTCTAACACCTTTTTAACTTTCGGCCTAGATACAGCAATAGAATGAGCAACACTATTTATGATCTCAGTTTTAAGGGTTGTACCTTCTTCTATCGTTTCAATAATTGCGGTAATTATCTCAATGTTATCTTTACGCGATTGCTCTACATCAGCCGATTGCATTAACTTTTTAGCTTCTGATTCATCACGTATTTCAACAGTGGCCATTAAGCCCCTGTAATCCATACCTTGAACACTTCGATAATAAACATTGAGCTTTTGAGCAACATCGCCACGCTGTTTATTATTTTCAAAGGTTACAAGTTTTTCTGTTCCCGTTGGCGTATCTGTAGACGCAACATCCATAATGTATGAACAATCACAATCCTCTAATAAGTCTGACGTGCCAGCAAATACACGCTTACCTTCACCATCACGGTTTTTATTGGTATGCGCTAGCATGATCACCGAACCGCCCTTAGAAGAAAAAGAGCGCATCATTGTGCCAAACATGGTTGAGGCTTGCTTGTTCATGATATCGGTAAACTTCTTAACAGTATCAAGTATCACAACCTTGCCCGCACAATCATCTGCACCAACTAGATGATTAATCACACCTTCAAACACTGCCACACTAAAGCCTTCAAAGTTAGGCGATAACATTTTAAAACCGTGTTCTTCGGCTATTTTTAGCTTAGTGATCATCCCTTTGCCATTGTCATCTGCATTTATAAAATAAACATATTCGGCTTTTACATCTCCACGCCTGATTGAGTCTATTAACATTTTTAAAATGATTAATGTTTTACCCGTATTAGGCGCAGCATAAAAGACCGTCATTTGCCCAGCAATGGCTAACTCTTTGAGAATATAAGTATCTGATTTCATTTTTTCGGCCATTTCTTTTGATTTCCCATTCAATGCATAATCATCAAAACTCATGATGAACGGCTTATCTAATAGTTTGCAGGAGTCATCTTTAGGCTTAATAGGTTTTAAAAGTAAAGCCTCCCGCTTTTGTTGAGGTAGGTCAGCAAAATCACCCATATTAAGCCGCCTCTGCTGGTGGCATTACGTATGAACCATTAACCGCCATAGCAGCTTTAATTGCTTCACGCTCACCAGTCCCGCTTTCGTCATTATCGGCAATAATGATAATGTCTACCTTTGGCCTGCTAGGTCGAATAGCTAAAGCAACATTAATCAAATTACCCGCACTAAACGCGCACAATACAAGCGCATTAGGTAAGCACTCGGCCACGGCCGAACAAGTCGCAAAACCTTCACCAATGTATATTTGATTACTGTCTTTGCCTGATAGCGGATAAAAACCGCCTTTGACTTTAGAGCCTGCCAAAATATGCTTTTCACTGTTAGGTTGTACAAACTGTAAACCTGACAATGTCGGGTTGAATATGGGAACCACCAGAGAGCCTTTACTCATGATGTAATCACCATATAGGTGAACGGCCTTTGTTAGTTCAAAAGTGCTAAAGGGCTGCACTTGCTTTGCATTCAGATAAATATTGCTTGCGAGTGCTGGTATACAGTTTTTAACTATTGCAATCGCCCTTGTCGCTGCTTTCGCTTGTTTGGCTGCTAACTTTGCAGCCTCTTGTTCCTTAGCTTGTTCAGTCTTGCGCCTGCTTCGTTCAATGGCTGCTGTATCGACAAATTGACCAACGGACACCCCAACATAAGGCGCTATCAATAAAGCCGCCTCTCGTGCGTTTACGCTATGCACTTTAGCCACCAGCGATAAGCCATCACCACTTCCACACCCTCGACAAACATACGTTCCGCGACCTACTAGATCATCAAAGGTAAAACGGTCATGGCCACCACAACTAGGGCATGGTTGTGCATTTTTATAGTGGATTTCGCCACAAAGATTATTAAGGATATTCAACCACTGGCCAGAAGCTAAGGTAACAACATCGCGAATTAAATTATCAGTCATGATCAACCTCTCTTAACTGCCAGTAGTAAGGTTTTTTAGTCCCTTCTAACGGTAACTTTTCAATTCTATAACCTGCTCTAGCGAGACGTTTTGATAGCTTTTTACTAATATCGTGCGCATTAGAAACACCCAACCGTTCATTAATTTTATGAGTATTAAGCAATGGCTCCTCGTAAATAAGCCAGAGAAGTCGCTGCCCACAAAAACCACCGCCTACAAGCCTTAATTTAACTGGTAGCTCTTTGCCTCTTATTGGGCTAAGATTTTGCCTGATAGCTTTAGATAAGGCTTTCAAACGGGCTGCGTCTGATCCTGCAAGAGATACGCAGCCCTTTTTATTTGCTTTATTCATGGTCGGCCTCCAAGCTAGCAAGCCAAGTAGAATACTGTTGATTTGTCCAGCCTAGGGTCATTTTCCCCACTCTAAGTGGTTGAGGAAATTTACCATCACGAACCCAACAAAAAAGCGTTGTGCGCCCTTTGTTGATGTTCCTACACATGGTGGAAATATTGATAAGCTGATTTGAATTAGATTGCATTGTTTAGCCTCGTTTTGTTAAGTTCAAAACAAGATAACAAGCATAAAATGACAGACTGGGGAAAGTGGCAAAAAAAGTTATTTATAACTCTGCTTTTAGTGAATCAAAAATTCTCCTAATTGTTCGCTCACTAAACTGATTATCATTTTTATCAGTAAATACAGTTTTAGTTTCACGCACTGAACATTGTAAAACCTTATTTTTTTCTAATATTTGAAGTATAGCTTTAAACTTTAAGTTCTTATCATTTGATTCGATTAAAGCCTGTCTTATACCCTCTTTTACTAAAATTGCTCTTTCTGATTGTTCATCCTTCCTTGATAACGAACCTTTTGCACTTGATACCTTTAACAATCTATCAGACCAAAGTTTTTTCTTTACTGCTGGCTGAGAAAAAGTGTTTAGATCGTTAGCTAATACGCCAAGCCCCATCTTCCCAAGAATTTCTGCTGCGTACATTACAGCAATATTTCCAATTAAATTAGTCTCTGGTGACTTAGCCCCTTTCAATAACTTTTCCATAATTAGATATGAATTATATTTATCTAATGCCCAGTCATATCTATCTTTCAAATCATCAGAGTCTAACTTTATTTCATCAACATATGTAATTAATGGCCTGTCATATTCTTTACTGGATGCCTGCTCACCATAATATTTTATTTTTTGGTCAACCGTAGTAATACAAGTGCAACCAGCACCCCTTTTACATTTACAAGACGCCATCAAACAGCCCTCCCTAGCATAACTACATTCTCAGTATCACCACGCAATAGCGCCAATCTATCTTGCCATAACTCAAGCGCTTTAAGCTTTTCAGGTAAATATTGGCTATGGTTGTAAATACCCGCCACACCTTGTATTGAGTGACCAAGTAATGATTCCACAACATGTGGGGCAACCCCTAAATCATTTAACCCTGTCGCAAAGGTTCGCCTTAAATCATGTAAGCGCCATTTATTTTTATGTTCTAACAGCTTCCAAATCTGCCCGCCCCATGCGCTAACAGCTGGTGACTGTTTTAGCTGGCCAAGTAGATATTCTGTTGAAGTTGAATCAATCAAAGATTCAATAAAAGGTTTTAATGCTGCGGGTATTGGCCTCATGATCTCCCCACTTTGGCCTTTTGCCTGATCTTTAATACGGGTTTTATTATGCTCTGGTGGAACAATCCAAAGCATTCTATCAAGATCCCATTCACCAACTTTAGAAAGTCTTAACTCTTGAGTTCGGCAACCAAAGCTAATCAACAAGGTCAGCAAATTACGGTAATAAGGCTGTATCTTGCCTTGGTCTATCCATTTAACAACTTGAGTAAATTCATCCCAACTTGAATCATCTACTAACCGTCTTGACCGCTTTGCTTGTTTAGATGCACCAATAGCTTCATGGTCGAGTTCAAAAATATCTCGATTAACTTCGAAACCTCTTTTAATGCAAAATTTAAGTGCCTGTTGTACGTTTCTTAAAACATAGCCCGCAGCTACAGGATATTTTTTTGATCTAATCTCAAAACAATCTATCCAATGATGCTTACTAATACCGTTTATAGGTAATCTGCCAATATGAGGAATAATCCATTTTTCAAACTGCTGCTTATGCTTTGCTGCATTCACGCGTTTTTCATCTGCATATTTTACTAACCAATAGTCCAATGCATCGGCTACCGTCAACGGCCTTAATCGGTCATCTTTGACAATCTTTAATTGAATAGCAGGATCATGCCCTTCGTTTAGCCAGCCTTTACACTGCTGCGTCTTAACTCGTGCATTTTTCAAAGTTAGCCCTGTTTCTTGACCGTTGTACTCGCCAAGTGAAACGTTCTTGGCTTTACCAGCAATCCTATAACGAAATACAAAGCTCATCTTACCGCTAGCTCGCCACAAGACAGACAAGCCTTCACCGTCAGCAACTTTACGTGGCTTAGTGTCGCTATGCCCCTTTAACATGCCTTTTAACTTGGAATCTGATAACGCCATATTGAACCCACACTTGAACCCACAAATGAACCCGCTCAAGACAGAATAAAAGCGAACAAGATAAAACGCAATTGAATTAGGGTCACACGTAAGGATATGAAATTAAATAAATTACTTAAACTTAATTAAGCTTATCTGAACAAGGTAAAACAACGACTTACTTAATACGGCATGAACTAAGACCTAGCGTCTAAGTGATTGTAATGAAACGGGCTTATCAGCAATGATAAGCCCGTTTTGTTTTATCAGTTACACTCGTAGTAACACATCATTTATCAGCAAGTGTTATATACGAGTAGAAACAGTCATCCATTTCTAAGAACTACTGCACCTGTTGCGGAGAGATTTTGGCTTTATCAATGGTATTGCTACAACTAGGCACGCGGTTACCTCGATAATTTTTACAGCCCCAAAAAGCCCCTCGAGCACTTTCTCGTAAACTCATATCACCGCCACAGACGTTACATATCGGCGCCATATGGCTACAACTGTCATTGAGGCATACCTTGAAACCGATAAAACGTTTACGTGTCATCGGACTGCCGCATTCGTCACAGCCTACTTCTTTGTGATCGCATAATGGAAAGTGTGAGCAAGAAAAGAATGATGTGAACTTGCCCACTCGTGGTTTTAATATCCCAGTGGTACATCGGACACAGTTAATTTGTTCGAACAAGGATTGCACTAAAGACGTACTAAATTCTTGTTGTTCAACGGCATAGTCTTGCTGGATCAGTTCCACAATAAATGGGCTTACATTGGTCATATCGGCGATAACGTAAACTCGGTGCTTTGCACGAGTTAGCGCGACATAAAATAAACGCCGTTCTTCTGCAAATTCAAAATTTTCAGCTTTAGGTAAAAATGCATCAAGTAAAGGTGGCGTTATTTTTTTCGACGGAAATCCATGTATGCCTTGGGTCATTCCCATAATCACCACATAGTCGGCCTCTTTACCTTTGGAAGCATGAAACGATAAACACTCAATCACGAACATCGGGTATTTAGCCGTTAACTGACGCAACATGTCTTTATCTGGCAACTGAAACCAGAAACGTGCCAGTAAGTATACTGTCGGTTTAGCTTTAAGCTTATCAACAGCTTGAGTAACACGGACGGACAGAGCATTTAAGGCTTGCTCTAATGCGTTGTTACTCGGCTCATCTTTAGTTGCGCCCTCATTGGTACCACGACGAAGTATTGATACTGCAGGCTTGGCAACTTGTACCAATGAATGGATATCTTTGTTGAGTTGATGCGGATTTTTACTCACAAAAGCGCTAGCCACTTCGCCGATACGGTTATTAAATCTAAAAGTAAGATCCAAATGCGTTTCGCTGGCATGGCCAAAATAACGTTTAAATTGAGTCGTTAAACGGACATCTGCACCACTAAAGCGATAAATAGCCTGCCAATCGTCGCCAACACAAAATAATGAAGTATCGCTGTTACCTTTTTTCGTGCGCGAATCTCGCAAGGCTCGCACTAAACGTGCTCTGGGTTCTGAAATATCTTGAAACTCATCGACCATGATATATCGCCATGGGCTGACATATTGACCACTTTGCAGGTATGCGAGCGCTTTGGCTATCATGTCCTCAAAGTCGATATCACCGTGAGCTGATAAGTACTGTTGGTACTGCTGTAAAATGGGTTCGAGTAATTCAAATGCTTTACGCGTTTGGGCCGCATCAGCAGCATTGGCAAATACCTTTTCCAGCCCAGCCTCGTCAATACAAGCTGCTTTGTATAAGCCAATGAGCTGACTAAACAATTTTGCCAGCTCAGTCACTCGCCCAAGCTCATAAAGAGTTGCCAATATCGCGTCATCGGGTAAAGGTGAGTAGTTAACTTTAAATACCGTTAAAGCTTGCTCAAGCTTGTTGATTAACTGATTTTTCTTGTGCTGATAATAAAATAATTCGATGCAGTTGGTTTGGCGCTGATGATGTAACAGTCGTTTCCATTCCATTGATGCTAAATAGGCTGCTTGATCGATATAAGGAGCCGTATTATTGGCTTCATCAATGCCATAATATTCAATATAAACCTCATATTCAGGTAGATAAAAATCAGCTTGATACTGGCGAAAATCAACCGTGCTGACATCAAATTCATACTTGGCTTCATATTGATATTCAATGCCATTGGTAAACAACCAATTGGCGATATGCAACTCACCAAAACTTTTGACCCTCTCACCTTTCAATGAGCGAATGTCATTATCATTTAAATATTCAAAATACTCACCTTGTATTGAAAATTCGAATGGGCTTTTTTCAACGTAATAATAACGACTGAAATAGTCAAAAAGTTGTTTACGATAAGATTCATTTTCAATCAAAACTTCTAATCTATCGTGCACCCATTTGTCTTTGGCGGGTTCATCATTTACCCACGCTGATAAGCTAGGTTTCACACCTTCAACATCGGCAATAATTTTCAGGCCTAAACTGTGAAAAGTACTGGCCTTAATATCATCACTGCCCAGTTTGTGTTTAATTCGCAGATCCATTTCCATGGCGGCTTTTTTGCCATAAGCCAGTAATAGAATTTCATTAGCTTTAGCTTGGCCACTATTTAGTAAATAGCCTGCACGGCCTACCATTACACTGGTTTTCCCCGTGCCAGCGCCCGCGAGCAGTAGATTATTATCATCATCGATAATACATGCTCGGCGCTGCTTATCGGTTAATGGCTGTGACTCCACATGATCAAAAAAGTCTGCAAATGCGAGTAACTGCGATTGAATATAGCCTTCACGTAGGCGATCTATATCCGCTTTATTCCAGTGGTAAAAACCGTGTAGTTGAATTAATGCGGTACGTATATTGGCGGGTAACTCGACCCCTTCACTCCAGGGAAACCAGCGAAAATACTCACGCTCGATTCTAGCGCGCATTTTTTCTAGTAATGACTGGCGTAAATACCGGCTTGATATGGCTTTTTCAACTCGTAATATCAAATCGCACAGCGATTTTTGATGAGATAAAGCCCAGAGTATTTCGACCTGTTGCTTAAAATGAGATTTAGCCAAATAACTTAAAAATGGAATTTGATAATGAGCACCAGCTACCTTAAAACTCAGTAAGTTACCGAGTAAACTGGCACTAAATAGTGGCGGATGATCTAATTGCTGCCATGATAATTGCCCCATAATAAGCGGTTTATTGGTATGCCGAAATCTTGCTAAAAATCGGCCTTGGCTAGGCATAAAAGTCATACCCTCTAGCGTCAATTTGATCGCATTTACGTCACGCTGATACAAATGCCCAAACCAACTATGAGGGATAAAGTTAACTGAATTTTCTAATGACAAAGTAAAACCTACGACTCAATGGTTTCAGGGGTAACCGGCTTATATTTAAGATAACTATATCGTAATTAAGCATTCATTACGGACAATACTGGGTGTGCGAATGACTCAATGGGCTTTCGCGCTGATACCAATGATAATTGATTTACATTAACCATAAAAGTAAACATATACACAGCATTTAACATACTGAGCATGACATTTGTCCGCGGCTCAATCGCTAGTTCTGCCGACGAATCCCAGCGGGCGACAAAACCACTATTTATTTTCAAGCAACAACGCTAAACGATGGTTATATTTCAGTAGAGATGTCTATCTAAGCATCATTTAGTCTTTTTACATCAATAAAGATAAAAATAAAATAACAATATTAAACAATCACTTATTAATTTTATATTCACCGTGCAAGACAATAATGCCAATTAAGAAAAAATAAATGGAATAGAATCGACGACCGCCTCGTTATCACAGTGTCAATCACGACATTACGAGGGAATTAAAAATGAAAACATTACTTAAACCAACGATTATTGCTCTGGCTTGTTTCTCAACCATGGTAATAAGTGCCGAAATGTCAGCATCGACAACCGTATCAGCCCAAGCTGATGTTCAATTAAGCCAAAACCAACAGAATAGCCCAAATGCTAACGCTGAAACACAAAGCAATAATGAGCCAACAATTGCCTCACGCGAGCCGACCAACACCGCCTCAGATCAAACGGCTTCAAATGAAGCAGAGTCAGGCGGCTCGGGTGACTCCACGCAAACTTCATCAACTGAAATGGCAGCCACAACTGACAACCAAGTTGCGATAACCATACCCACAACAGAAATGCTCACTACGGTAACGTCAGCACTTGATACATCAATCACCAACGCTGACTCAGCAACAACACTTGCTAATAACCAATTAGCCAACACCACAACTGTTGGTGCTGGCATAGCTAATAGCCTGATTAATAACGCCTCGACGGCTGCGCAATTGGTGTCAACTCAAGTAATAGCATCTGGTTCTGCCGGATTATCTGCAGCAACAGAGTTATCGGTTAATCAAGCAGAGACATCACTCAACACCGCAGCAGCGACAGTAAACGCAGCACAACTTGGTGCGAACACCGCCGCAGAAGAGATTCAATCACGTATGAGTGCCGATACACTGTTTGCCACTAGCACAGCAGTATCTGATTCAGTAAGCGCGGCAGTTTCTGGGACAACATCATCGGCCATCAATGCCGCAGCAACCAGCGCAGTGCAACAACAGTTACAGGCAAGTGCAAGTGAACTCATGCAGCAGAACACTCGCGAACAAGTGACGCAAGCGGTGAGCCAAACAGTGAATGCAGAAGTCACTAACACCATTCAAAATACCATTCGCTTATCAAGCGGTCTTTAAGTCGAATACTCCATATGCCGGCAATACTGCCGGCCTATCTTTATTGTTAGGAGTCCTTATGATGACTTTACACTCTCGCGTTACCTGTACATTATTTCTGCTGGCTTGCGCTCATATGGGAGTAGCGGCAGAAACCCTATCCGTTAACGGTAAGCTAAAAGCAGGTATGGAATACCAGTCTAACGTCAACATCAGTGAACTTGAACAAGCCAGTGGTGAGTCGGATACGGCGACGGTTTTAGAGGGAGAAATCAATGCAGCTTGGCAAGTTAGCGACAATGTCCGCCTAGACAGTGGCTATAGTATTAATGACAAACGCTATCGAAATGCCAGTGCTTATGGCAGTCGCTTACAGCTGGCTTTTATCGATGCGAGCTATGCCTTTGATAATCTAACACTGGGCAGCAGTGTCTATCTGGCTCAAGCTGATTTAGATGGCAGCGATTTTTTAGCGCTCAACCAATTTAGCGTGTATGCCATGCATAATCTTAGCGACAGCTGGTTTATTCGTCCCAGCGTAGTGTATGCCGACAAAGATTTTGCTCAGTTTGAATCGCGTGATGCTAGCAATAAAAGTGCTAATATCGATTCATTTTGGTTTTTTCAACAGGGCCAACGCTTTATCTCATTAGGCGCAACTTATGAGGATGAAGATACACTTGATAAAGCCTTTAGCTATCGCGCTAAAAGTATGAATATCCGCTTGTCTAATCAATTTGATTTATGGCACGTTGTACAAAAAATTCAACTAGGAATGAAATTAACTCAAAGAGATTATGCTTTGGCCATTAACGATAATAAACGTAACGATATACATCAACACATTGATGCTAAGTGGGAGTTAAATATTAATTCCACTTTTGCGCTGCTGACATCCGTTGAATATGGTGACTATCAGTCAATCTTGACCAGTGCAGATTATGATGAAACACGAGCAGGACTGATGTTACAAGCCAGTTTTTAAGGGCGTGTTACTACCCCATAACCAAATTGTGGATCTTTACCTGGTGCGCCTAAATCAATCACCTGCTGCTGTAATTGCAGCAACACCTGCTCCAATAGCAGCTCTGGTGTTGCAGCCAGCATACAGGCCACTTTGGCCGATACAACGGGCGTGGCCATTGAAGTGCCACTTTCAATACCCACGCTTCCATCTGCTCGGGTAGTCAACACCTTTACTCCTTGCGCCGCAAAATCAATGTAATCCCCCTGATTAGCCCAACGATATAATCCCAGCTGTTTATCTACCGCAGTGACGGCAATAACGTCTGAATATGCAGCTGGATATAATGGCTTAGCGGCTGGCCCACCGTTACCTGCTGCAGCCACTAAAATGGTCTTTGTTTCAGCTAAACGAGATACAACTTCATGTAATATTGGATTATCTGGTCCAGTCAAACTCATATTGATCACCCGCACCTGTTGACCTACTAACCAATTTAACGCCTGCAAGATACTGTCGAGTGTAGCCCCTTGTTGATACGCATTTTGGGCATAAAAGGCTCCTGCGCTGTATAAGGTTAATGACGGTAACAACGGCTTAAGTTGATCATTGTTACCCGCTAATACGCCTGCCACTGCGGTTCCGTGACTATATGAAGATGGGATGTCATCAGTAAGAAAATTTTGTTGGATCAATACTAAGCGATCTTCGGCTATATGCAGCGCCTTATGCCGGGGCACAATCGCGGTATCTATCATGCCTAATCTTATCGGTCTATGGCACATCGCTGTCGTTTCACTTGAAACCACTTGCTGCACTGCCGTTATCTGATCCGTTGTCGCTCTGTCTGCTTGGATAGCCGTTTCAGTACTCGCCTGCGCATCCGTAACTGTGCTTGCTTGATTAGCCGCTTGCGACTGGTATATATAATTTCGGTTTAAATAAGGTGCCAGTAGTGTAGGTAAAGTATTGCGTAATGCATCAACGCTATCAAGCTCGATCGGTACTTGTATTTTAACCAACTGTAAGCCTAACATTGCCAGTTCAGTGCGGCTTTGCACATACATTTCCAGCTCAGGAGTCGTCGTTAACAGCTGTTGCCATTGTGCTATGGATATTAACAATAGCCATTCACGCTCAACGGCGCGTAAACCATGTTCAACTTCAATATCGTTCCATACAGGCTGACCTGCACTATTTAGCACAGGCACTACAGCAGGCAACTGTAATAAGGGGTCTAACAATGTCGCCTTTAGCGCTAATGTTTGCTGTAATTGCTGCTCCAGCAAACGTTGCTGCTTCAGTGCTTGTAAGCGCTCGGCGCTTCGGCTTACGCTTTGATCGAGTTTATCTATCACTGCTGCAGGAAGTGCTGGCACAGACAATAATTGCCCGTAAGACACTAAAGGTATGAGGGTTAAACTCAGTAATGCGAGTGAATATGCTGTCATTGTTCTCATTGATTTATCTACCTGCGCTGATAGTGTGTAAGATAAAAACGTCTGACAACAAAAAAAATTCCCTCCATGTTGGAATAACTTTGCCCATTGAACCGTTATCAGGGTAAAGAGGAGTATACCCTAAATATGAAACCCGAATTAATCCTACTACTACCAGCATTAAGACGCTTTGCCTACTCATTAACGGGCTCAATGCATGATGCCGATGACTTGGTGCAAAATACCTTATTACGGATACTTAAATCGCCGCCACCGGAAGATGTTCTGTTAGCTAAATGGGCCTTTAAGATATGTCGAAATCAATGGATTGATGATTATCGCTCACAAAAAGTACGCACCTTAGCCACCAGTAAACCAGAACTGCAGGCAGAAAATTACACCGACGGTGAAGCGGACATCATTAACGATATCACCTTAGGTGAGGTGAATAGCGCGATGAACAATTTGTCTGATGATCAGCGTGAAGTATTATCGTTAATTGCTGTACAAGGCATGAGCTACAGCGAAGCGGCTGAGATACTCGCCATTCCAACAGGAACAATCATGAGCCGCCTAGCAAGAGCTCGATCCAACATGGTCAGCTTTTTTAAACAACCTAACGGGAGCATGGCATGAACCTCAGCGATGAAACCTTATCAGCCTTTTTAGATGCAGAACTACCAGAGCAAGACATGGAGCAAGTCAGGCAAGCGATTGCCGATAATGAAGCGGTTGCCGAACGTTTAGCAGAACTGGCAATGGTTGATCCTATGGTACAAACATTCTATCAAGCCATTGACCAACAGCCCGTTCCAAAAGCCATTAGCACACTACTTGAAACGCCTAGTGCACCGTTTGAAGAGCCTAGCGCTACAGAGAGTAACATTGTAGCCTTTCCTTGGTGGCGCCAAGCACAGCAACAGGTGCAACAATATGCTGCAGCAGTTGCGGTTATCGCGCTAATAGCGGGTTATGGCGTGTATCAACTAGACACGCCACTACAGACCAATACCACAACGGCAGGCATAGACCCAACCATAACAGAACAACTAACGCATTTGCCAAGCGGTGTTATTGCATTGTTAGATGATGACAGCATCATGTCTATTCAACTCAGTTTTTATAATCAACAGGGAGATTTTTGTCGCCAGTATGGTTTGCAAGACCTAAGCCTGCGTAGCGAAAATATTGCCTGTCAGCAGCAGGGGCAATGGCAACAAGTCGCTAATATTGAATATACTATTAGCCAAGATCAGCAAGCTGAATACCAAACGGCTAGCGGCGGTTCTGCACTTGATAGCTTACTCGACAATATTATGGTTGGCGCGCCATTAACAACAGCACAAGAACAGCAAATACTTAGCAAGTTAACAGACTAATTCGCTATGAATTTTTACCTAAAAGGTTATGGACATGTATAAACTTGGCGCCATTGTCGCGGTATTACTCGTTACGCTAGTGGGCGGTTGTGTAAATACAACACCTAGAGTCAAATATACTCAAGCAGATGGCTATCGCTATATTGAGCATAAAATAACTGACAATTATTTTATGCTCAATATTATCAGTAAAAATAAAACCAATATCGATGCTTACGCATTAACACAAGCATCAATGTTAACTGAGCAACAAGGTTACGATTGGTTTATTATTGTCGAACAAAGCGGGCTAATAACCACGCCATCGCGCGTTGAAAAGGTCATCGAAATACGCATGGGCACAGGAGTAAAACCATAAATTGGTTTACACTCTATTGCTATCCATAAAGCACATAAAGGATTTCACACACAATGTCTCGCCTAATCGAGCAACTCTCTTTGCGCATTCGTATCTCCGTTAAACGACCAAAATCGACTAACCACAATATCGCTATGATTAACTCAACATTGGGTAGGTTAGCAGGATCATTAATAGGATTAATAGTTGTTGCTACACCAGCTTATGCAGCAGCAACCGATATAACACCATTGCCACAAGCGGTAACCAACAACGCAATAGCGTTGGTGCAAAGCGATAAACACACTTACTTGTTGAGCTTTATGGGGCTAGGTAAAGCTAAAGATTATCAAGCTGTACATAACAAGGCATGGGCACTAAATTTAAACACCCCTAATGCCCAATGGCAAACTATTAAGCCGGTACCTCATATTGCGCCTTTAGCGGGCAGGCTGGCATCGATTGCGATTGGCATTAACGATAAGGCGTATGTGTTTGGCGGTTATACCGTGGCCGACAATCATGACGAAATTAGCACAATTGATAATTACCAATACTCGATTAAGACCAATCAATATACTCGTATTGCCGACATGCCAGTGGCTGTTGATGACACCACTGCAGTAGCATATCAACAGCGTTACATCTATTTATTTGGCGGCTGGCACAACGACGGCAACGTCAATTTAGTCCAAGTGTATGACACCCAGACCAACACTTGGGCTCAAGCGAGCCCAATACCAGCACCGGCTGTATTTGGTCAAGCAGTAGGAATGGTAGGCCATCAGCTGGTGTTATGCGACGGCGTAAAAGTACAAGCTAATATCAACGCGCGCCGCAGTTACCAAGCATCACCCGTGTGTTTGTATGGTGAGGTCAATCCAGATAATCATTTGCGAATTGATTGGCAATTACTGCCGCATTACTCTGTCGCGGCTAATATCAACGTAAGTAAATCTACAATAACTGAATCAAACGTCAGCCCATCAATAGCAAACACAGCTGAATCAAACACAGCCAAACCAAACGCAGCTGCTACTGCACATTACCGCATGGCAGCTACCGGGATTAAAACAACAACTGGTGGCCAAATTGTATTTTTAGGCGGAAGTGATAATCCGTACAACTATTCAGGTATTGGTTATAACGGTGAACCTAGCGAACCAAACGCCTATGGTTATCGATTCGACCTAGCTACTAAGCAATGGCTCACACTGCAGACACTATCGCAGCCAAGCATGGATCACCGAGGGTTAGTGTGTTGGCAAGGTAGCTTATTAAGAGTCGGCGGTATGCTACAGCAACAAAAAGTCAGTTCAAAAGTACTGCTAAGCACTTTGGCGCAAGGCGAGTCTTGTACTCAATAACGTATCAATTTTCAATTAATGTGTGAGTTAGCTAACAGATTAGTGGTGAATAAATTGAGCATTGTTAAAGATGCACATAAAATACATGTAAATTGTGTGCACCTTTGGAATTGCCATGTTAACCGAACAAGCAGCACCCGCATTACAGCACTTATCATTAATTGATTTGATAGATCATATTGAAGCGACGCATCATCAATACATTCGTGAAACCGCCCCATTATTAGTGGAATACACAGATAAAATGGTTCGCGCACATGGTGATGATCACAGCGAAATAAAGCCTCTGGCACATGCGGTTAATGAGTTAATTGCCGAATTAATGCCGCATTTAATGAAAGAAGAACGCATTTTATTTCCGGCGATTAAATCGATCAGCTTAGGCAAAACTGTTGATGGATGCTTTGGTCATATTAGTAATCCTATCAACATGATGTTGCATGAACACGATAACGCAGACCACATGTTGCAAACCATTCGAAACTTAACCAATAACTACACGCCACCTGCAGGTGTTTGCCATACGTGGCAAGCGTGTTATCGCACCTTGGCTGAATTTGATGCCGATTTGCAAATCCATATAGAGATTGAAAACACTTTATTATTCCCAAAAGCTTTAGCACTATAATCCTCCTAGGTTCCCCATTTTGAAGCAACTTCGAGATCATCCTTACGGATTTGCTTCCTTTTTTTTGCGAAACTTCATACAGTACATAATGAGTTTACCGTACTTCAATATGGAGCCTAAATGTCACCTCATCATTACCCAACCTTTGCCCTAGACGACATAGCAAACTTACATGAATCTGCCCAAGTTGAATTTAAGTTAGCAGGTGGAAGAGATGGTAATGGAATGTTGCCCGAAGGCATGTGGGAAAGCTATAGTGCTTTTGCCAACACCTTAGGTGGGGAAATTATTTTAGGGGTAAAAGAACAGCAAGGTGAGTTTACGATTGAGGGCATTATTAATCCGATGCCAATGCTCAGTGAAGTTTGGGCCATTTTACATGACCCGAAAAAAATCAGTCACAATATTTTAGCGCCTACCGACGTACAAATAATCGAAATTATGGCTAAAAAGCTGATCAGAATTCATGTGCCCTGTGTCGACGTAAAACTCCGACCTATTTATGTTGGCACCGATCCTTACAGTGGTACCTATTTTCGAGTTGGCGATGCCGATATGCATGCGAGCCGTGAGCAAGTTGAACAAATGAGCCTAAAAGCCGGAATCGATCTCAAGCTAAAGCAACTGAAGCAGTAAATCCAATTGGTTAATCTCGATATGCGGTAATACCGGTTGCGCCTTTTTATGCCGTTGCTGCATACAGGGGTTTAGCCACACACTTTGACACCCCGCCATTTTAGCTCCAGCAATGTCAGACAACGGATGATCGCCCACATGCAATAACGCCGACGGCTTAATATCTAATTGACGACAAGCAAGGCTAAACATGTCGGCGGCAGGTTTCATTTTAACCCCATGGCCAGGATGTAGCACAAACTGCATCACCTTACCTAACCCAATGCGCTGGGTGTCGACATTACCATTAGTGATGCCGATTAGTGGGTACCGTTGGCTTAGACGTTCTAGTAATCCCAGCACGTTATCATCAATAGTAAAATCACTGCGATGATGATGAAAGCATGTCATGCCATCTTGTGCACCTTGGCTGGCTTCAGTCTCACTATAACCAAAGTGCAAAAGACCTTGATGCAACATGGCATAGCGTGCTGCACTGGTATCATGAGCTAACTCTGGATGTAGTTTGAACAGTGCATGTTTGAGTTGCTGCCATTGAGCGGTATCCCATGCAGTGGTGGCAGGATAGGCTTGATTAATTAACGAGAACAGCTGCTCACTGGCATGTATTACATAAGGAAGATTATTGTAAAGTGTATCGTCTAAATCAAAACTAATCGCGCTAAAAGGTTGTAGGCGCTGATATTGGATCATCGAAGCTTTAGGCAATTGCAAAGTCATTATTTCCCCCTGTCTTTTTTCGCTCTTGGATGCGCGTTATCGTACACTTTAGCAAGGTGTTGAAAATCTAAACTGGTGTAAATTTGTGTAGTCGATAAGTTCGCATGACCAAGTAATTCTTGTACTGCACGTAAATCTTGGCTTGATTCAAGCATATGGGTTGCAAACGAATGACGCAACTTATGTGGGTGAACTTTTACCGCCATGGCCTGTTCTTGGCCCCACTTAGCCATGCGCGCTTGAATACTGCGATGTGACAATCGTTTACCTTGGCTGCTAACAAATAACGCATCACCAGCTTCTGCACAAGGTAACTGGTTACGGCAATCCAACCACGTTTTGATCGCGGTTAATGCCACTTGGCCAATGGGCACAACACGCTGTTTACTGCCCTTACCCATCACTTTAACTTCGCTTTGATCAAACTTAATGTCAACGCAATCTAAGCTGGCTAACTCCGCTAAACGTAAGCCACTTGAATAAAATAATTCCATAATGGCTTTATCACGCAAGCTCAAAGGATCATCACCTTCTATGGACAATAAATGGCTGACAGCATCCACATCCATATTTTTCGGTAAGGGTTTATTTTGTTTAGGTGCGCTTAACGTCTGTGCCGGGTTTACGGTGACAGCATCTTCGCGCAGCAAAAAATCAAAAAATTGTTTTAAGGCAGATAAACACAAAGATAATGAACGGGGACTCAGCCCTTTACGGTGTAATGTAGCCAGTACTGCTTGCAGCTGATCACGGCTAACGTCAATCAGCTGAGTTGATTCAGCTAACATGTCTTCGACACGACGTAATTCAAACAGGTAGTTGCGTACGGTATAAGCAGAGAGCTGTCTTTCTGAAGACAAATGTTGGCTAAATATCGCTTGCCAGTCAGTTGGCTTCATCAAGATACTCCCAGATTGTAACGACTAAGACCGCCGTCATTTGAGCCTATTTCATCGCTCAAGAATACTCGTTTAAAACAGTTACAAACGATTGACGTAATCCGTGTATTCTCAACAATACTCTTAGCTTAACGATTACATTTTCGGCAACATATGATCTAATAAACGACGCAACTGACTGAATAACAATGAGTCCATATCAGGATGGAAATGCGTTGGGTCTTTACTGGCTATAGCAAATATCACTTGGCCATTTTCATCAGATAATTTAGTTAATGCCACAGAACCAACTTCACTACCAAACAAACGTTTGGATTCTGATTGAGTTAACCGGCCAAAATAATAACCACTTTGAACCCGATGACGCCAAATTTTAGCTAATTCGCTATCGATATCGTGCACAGTAATTAATCTGACATGACTAAAGCCAAACTCGTTTTTTAATCCTTCTGACAACACTAAACGCAGCTCACCCAAATCTTGGCTCGCAAGCATTTTAAACGACAACTCAGTATTATATTTGAATATTCTCTCATTATGAGTGGCGATATTCATTAACGAGGTAATTTCTTCTTCTAGCTGGCTAACACGTTGACGCAACAATTCTTGTCGACGTTCAACTAATGATACCGCGCCACGTTCCGCATGCGGTACACGCATGGCCACTAATAACTCAGGATAACGATTAAAAAAGTCAGGATTATCCAATAAGTATTCGCGGATCAACATTTCATCAAACGGAGCTTGTTGTAGGCTAGCCATCATGTCGATGCCAAGATCTTGTCCAATTGAATTAATATCTTTTGCTTGTTCGCTGCTAACCGTATTGTCAGCGGCTACATTAGTCACACTGTCTTTTAAGGTAATGTCACTCATAGTTGTATTTGTCCATCATATACATGTTCTGCCGGTCCGGTCATCCATAACGGCTTACCCTCGCCTTCCCAATTTATGATTAAGCTACCACCTGGTAAATCGACTCTCACCTGTTTATCGAGCTTATCTTGCAATTGCCCAACCGCTGCCGCGGCACATGCTCCTGTACCGCATGCTAAGGTTTCTGCGGCGCCGCGCTCATACACACGTAACTTAATGTGCCCAGGATTAATCACTTGCATAAAGCCAACATTCACGCCTTTAGGAAAGCGCTCATGACGAGTCAAGCTACTGCCAATTTCATCTACGTTAACGGCTTGTACGTCTTCCACTTCAATCACACAATGTGGATTACCCATTGAAATGGCACCGCATAAATAAGTTTGCATCGGCGTTTGCAATAAATAGGTTTTTTCGCTTTTTTTAGCTTTAAATGGAATTTGGCTTGGCTCGATAACGGGAACGCCCATATTAACGGTCACGTTACCATCGCGTTCAATGCGTAAAGTTATTTTACCCGAATTAGTGCTCACGCGAATTTTATTCTTTTGCGTTAAACCTTTATTGCGAACAAAACGAGCAAAACAGCGAGCACCATTGCCACACTGTTCAACTTCACTGCCATCGGCATTAAAAATACGATAATGGAAATCTAAATCTGGATCATAAGGCGGCTCAACCAACAAAAGTTGATCAAAACCAATCCCAAAATTCCGATCGGCAAGACGGCGAATTTGTTCAGGCGAAAAAAACACATTTTGTGTTACGCCATCAACGACCATAAAGTCATTACCCAGTCCGTGCATCTTAGTGAAATGGATCACAAAAGTTTCCTTATAAAACGTTATGCCGCTAGCTTACTGCCTATGGCAATAAATGTTCGCCTTGCCAAAGTTGCTCTAGCGTTTCACGCTGACGAACAACAAAATCATTACCACCATCAACCATAATTTCAGCCACTCTTGGGCGAGAATTATAATTTGAGGCCATCGCAAAACCGTAAGCGCCACTTGAGCGTATCGCTAATAAGTCGCCTGATTTAACCGCTAACTGTCTGTCTTTACCCAGAAAGTCACCCGTTTCGCATACTGGACCTACAATATCATAAGCAAAGGTTGGCGCGTCATTTTGTTGTACCGGAATAATATTTTGCCATGCGCTATACAGCGATGGGCGAATAAGATCATTCATTGCACCATCAACAATGGCAAAACGCTTATCACTATTTTCTTTCAGATAAAGCACTTGAGTGACGAAAATCCCTGCATTGGCAGCAATGGCACGACCTGGTTCAAAAATTAACTTCAATTTACGGCCATTTAAGCGATCAAGTAATGCTGCAGCATATACGTCTGGATGTGGCGGGGTTTCATTGTTGTATGTCACACCTAATCCACCACCCACATCAAAATGTTCAATTTGAATGCCTAACTCGCCTAAGCGATCGATCAATGCAAGCATACGGTCCATTGCATCTAAGAATGGCTTTATTTCGGTGAGCTGTGAACCAATATGGCAATCCACACCTTTAACATGTAAATGGGTTAATTCTGCTGCGCGGGCAAACACCACTTCGGCTTCTTCCATGGCAATGCCAAATTTATTTTCTTTAAGACCGGTCGAAATATATGGATGAGTACCCGCATCAACATCTGGATTAATCCGCAGTGAAACAGGTGCCACTTTATCTAAGCGCCTCGCGACGTCATTAAGTTGTTCAAGTTCGGCACTCGACTCGACATTAAAACAGTAAATGCCAATATTCAGGGCTTGTTCCATTTCAGCAACGGTTTTGCCCACACCAGAGAAAACCACTTTTTTAGGATCGCCGCCAGCTTGCAGCACACGCGAGAGTTCACCGCCAGAGACAATATCAAAACCACTGCCTAAGCGAGCCAATACATTTAATACCGCAAGGTTTGAATTCGCCTTCACTGCATAACAAATAAGATGCGGATGGTCAGCAACGGCATTATTAAAAGCATGCCAATGGCGCTCTAATGTGGCACGAGAATAAATGTACAACGGCGTACCGTGAGTGTTGGCCAGTTTTGCTACATCGCAGTCTTCTGCGAATAGTGAATTATTTTGATATGAAAAGTAATCCAAAATGCGGTCCCTTATAAATGCTATTCTTGTTGTGAAGTTGAAGGTTGAGAGTCGAGTTCCTCAGTTTGCTTTAGCACATCAGTGCTAGCAGGTTTTGGGGCGACTTTATTGGCCACCGGCTCGGGAGTTTTGTATAAAACGCCTTTTTGACCACATGCGGTTACGAATAGGCTAGCAAGCATAATAAATAAAAGCAGTCTCATTTTTTTCAACATCTGTGCATCTAGTGAATAATGGTCTTATAATCGCATTCATAACGCAGAAAGCAAAGGATAGAAATACATGGCTATTACAGATACTGAGTTTCATCGATTAGCCGATGAAATGTTTGGCGAAATAGAGAACGCGGTAGAAAAAGCGATTGACGAGCAAGATGCCGATGTTGATATCAACGCCAGTGGCAATGTTTTACAGCTGGCTTTTGAAGACAGTTCGCAAATCGTCATCAATAAACAAGAGCCTCTTCATGAAATTTGGCTGGCGACAAAATCAGGTGGTTATCACTTTAATTACAAAGATGGTAAATGGTTAGATACCCGTAATGGCTTGGAATTTATGTCTTTTGTGATTGATGCCATCAATAAACAAAGTGGCATTTTGCTCGAGATAAACGCATAAACCTCGTAAGAACTTAGTGTGTGATAGCACTAAGTGAGTCATTTAATTGTCATTGAGATTGGGCTTTTGCTTAAAATGCTGAGCCCATCTCATCTACTGACAAACCAAAAGGTATTACCGTTAACTTGCCTTCAATATCCACAAGCTGAAAAAACTGCGGCATATTAAACACAGGGGATCGTTGCTTTTGCTCGTCGAATACATATAAATGACTTTCTTTGGCAACAAAATCATTAATACTAGTGTGTTGGTATTGTAAATGTTCAAGCTGATTATGCTCGTCTGCAATGAACACATCGAGCGTTTGAAGACGTTCGCGTAAAAAATACTGCTTCGCCCCCATGGCGATGAACTTTTGGATCACCGATGGCGCATTCAAATGGGAATGGTCAGCTAAATCAGCATACGGCAACACAGACGAATTAAGATTTTCTGTACCTGTTGTGGAATCAATTTTACGATACATCATACCTAATGAATTGAAATGCATACTATAATGTTGATCGCCTATCGTTATCAGATGCATCAATGTATTTGTCTGATTGACCTTTTTCATTAAACCATAACAACGTAACAGTAAGGTTTTAAGTTGATTAAAAATCGGTTGTTTTAATTTTGCCGAGCAGCTAATAATTGATAAATCAACTTGCTCATTTGAACGTTTTAGTCCCAAAATAATAAATGAAATCGCTTCGAGCAATGCGGTTTTCCCATTAAAACGATGACTCTGCCACTCACCCCAACTGTTTAAACAAACAACCGCCACCGATGACAACATACTGATTTTTGTCTGGCCGAAGGATAGAATATTGGCATTAACATGTTCCAACATCAGTTCTTGTTCATTCAATTGAGTGGTCGGATCTTTATCCATATTGGTAATCAACACAATTTTTTTATAGCACCATGGTTCGCATAAATCACGCTTATAGACCGTTGGTACATTGTGCATAACAGGGATAAGTTTACGCGTTAGGTAACTTAATTTATCAGTCCGTCTTTTACCTCGTCCAACTTGAAACCATTTAGTCTCTACCGTTGCGAGTCCATTCAACACTGACCAGGCAACTAAACTGCATATATTATCCGCATCGTGAATGGGATGATTATCGAACTCATTTCCTTGATTGTGCACAACAGCTTGAGACGGATCCTGTTCAATATAAGCTTGACGATATAAATAAAAACGTGATGCTTGCTTGCAATGAAAGATAGTCAACGATTTTTCAGCAGTCGATAAACTCCACAAGCGGTTCAGAGGCTGTAATAAATGTTCATCCTCACTAAAATAAGTGTGTAATTTACGCGCCAACAAGCCTAATTCTTCAACCCGCATACGTTCGCTTAGCGTTTGTTTTGAAGCAAATTTTAATAGATTCTTATAACTGACTAATAACAGTTCACTAAGTTGCTGATTGAACCATTTTAACTGACCTGCATGCCAATGAGGGCTATTATCCAATGTGGCCACCAACTCATGACTCCATGTCCACTGTTTAACCAAAGAGCTAATTTTTTCTACCCGCCAGTCCGCTGCACTATGATGTGATAAACACGATAACGTGACACCCGATTTTAAGTAAAAACAACGCCTGACAATTTCTAAACGATTGTCATCACCTTGAGCAATCAAGTAGGCTTCAATACGCTGATAAAGCAGTAAGTAAGCATCGTTATCAACACTAAAATCTTGTTGTTCACAATATTGCCAAAGTTGTTGGGTAATCAGTGTTGTATGGGGGTATTCCGAGGCATAAGTTTCCAGCAACAACACTTTTAATAATGCTTTATGAGGCTTATTAAGCCCCTTATACAGTTGCCATAATGAGGCGCCAAAATATTCTGCCGCTGGCAAAGAATTGATATCGCCAAGATAAAGTAAATTGACATCAGACTCTGTATTTTGACTGTCGGCATCGGGCCACCAAGCAACAACTTTACCTGTGAGCCGAATGTGAGAACGGTAAAACTCTTCTAATAATAGCCAGTGCTGACTACTGCCACTATGTTCTAATCCTACTGGCTGACAATTATCAAATGCGCTGCATTCTCTAAATTGCATCGGATGCACCAGATAAAAGTTCACTTCAAACTCAAAACCTGCAAACCAGTCACTGATGAGTTTATTCTTATATTCAATTAATTTAAGCTGCTCTTGAGTCAATTGACTATTGTAAACCAGCCATATATCGACATCACTTTGTGGGTTCTGCCCAAAACTAGCGGTGCTTCCCATGGCATATACGCCTTCAAAAACACAATCACTTGTCTGGTTCGTCTCAGGAATAGATAAAGATAAGAAATCACATGCTGAAATTATCGCATCTGATAAAATAAAACCGTGGACACCACACGGTGTGTCAGGATCAATAATACCGGGAACATCAATTTGATTATGGTGTATTAGGAAGGGAATAAGATGAAATAAATGTTGCTGCAAATTAGTAAGTACATTAAGTGCTCGAGCTAATCTGGTGCAATTTAGTTTTTCAGCTAAATCCTTTTGATAATGTGCCGTTTTATCGGTCAAGGCTGACTTCCTTTTTCTTTCTCTAATGCAATTATCTGGTAACTACTCATTTAAAAGACTAACCGTTAATGGCCATTATTGCCAATCAAGATCACACTTTTGCTTAAATAGTGATCGTCGCAACATTTGTTTTTGTTTAACTCGTCACTAACAAACAATAGTAATCAAAAATAAGCCCTACACACTTCAAACAATTACCATCGATTTGTTACATCAAAGCTTGAGCGATGATAGCATTACCTTAATGAGGCTATCTGATGGATCTACTACCATGTCTGAAAATATAATTCGTATCGCAACACGTAAAAGTCCACTTGCAATGTGGCAAGCTGAATTTGTTAAAGCTGAGCTTGAGCGTATTCATCCTGGACTAACCGTTGAGTTATTACCAATGAGTACTAAAGGTGATGTCATTTTAGATACTCCTTTAGCTAAAATCGGTGGCAAAGGCCTGTTTGTTAAAGAGCTGGAAGTTGCCATGCTTGAAAATCGTGCCGATATTGCAGTGCACTCCATGAAAGACTTACCGGTAGAGTTTCCAGAAGGTTTAGGTTTACAAGTTATATGTGAACGTGAAGACCCGCGTGATGCATTTGTGTCTAACAGTTATAAATCTATCAGCGAATTGCCACAAGGCGCGGTGGTAGGTACATCCAGTTTACGCCGTCAGTGCCAAATTAGAGCTGCTCGTCCTGATTTAGTTATCAAAGATTTACGCGGAAATGTCGGTACCCGTTTAGCCAAGCTAGACAGCGGTGATTATGATGCAATTATTCTAGCAGCCGCCGGATTAATTCGTTTAAAGCTAAAGGAACGTATCGCTAACTTTATTTCTGCCGAAGAATCACTGCCTGCTAATGGCCAAGGTGCCGTAGGAATTGAGTGCCGTACTGATGATGTGCGCGTTAAAACGTTATTAGCACCACTTGAACATTTGGAAACCCGTTATAGAGTACTTGCTGAGAGAGCAATGAATACTCGTTTAGAAGGCGGATGCCAAGTCCCTATCGGTGCTTTTGCTGAAATAAACGGTGATAACTTAACTCTACGAGGTTTAGTTGGTAATCCTGATGGCAGCCAAATAATTGTAGGTACTGTCTCCGGCTCTAAAACCGATGCGGTTGCACTTGGGGAGTCACTTGCAGAGGATTTACTGAGTCGCGGTGCTAAAACTATTTTAGATGCCGTGTATGCCAGTTAATCTTGTGTCATCAAGATAACAGACCATGAAAGTCTTGTTAACGCGCCCACAAGGGCGCAATCAAGCAATGGAAGAGCAACTCTCGCAGCGAGACGTTGCTTATCTTGTTACTCCGCTATTATCGGTTGTAGAAACCACAGAACAACTCGATCCTACCCACTTAAATAACACTGACAACTTACTATTTATTAGCACTAATTCAGTGGACTTTGCTGCGCAAAAATTACAACAACAATTTCCGACTCATTGTCGTTATTTTGCAGTAGGTCAAGCTACGGCAGATAGCCTAGCTCAATACAATATCAATGCTTTTACCTCACCAGAACACAGTCAAGATAGCGAAGGATTATTGTCGCTAGCCCAATTACAAGATGTCGATAAACAATCATTTATCATTGTTCGGGGTTTAGGAGGACGAGAAACACTTGCGGAGCAGTTACGACTGCGAGGCGCCAATGTTAACTATTGGCAAGTCTATCAACGAGCCATACCAAAACTTGACGGTAAAGCGATAACTCAGCAGTGGGAATCGTTTGGAATTGACACCATCGTTGTCACCAGCGGTGAAATATTATCCAACTTAGTTGAGCTTGTACCAAAAGAATTATTTGCATGGCTACGTGCATGTCATATTATAGTCCCCAGTAATCGCGTCGAATTACAAGCAAAAGCAATGGGCTTAAGCCACATTACCAATGCAAATGGAGCAAATACTCAAGCTATACTAGCGAGTCTTGCGTTATAATTTGTTATTGTATTGTTATCTTGCATCGACACGCATTTATTAATATTGCTTTTATTGGTTGTATTTTTGCTTTCAAGGACTGTTCATGGAAAACAATAAAAAAGATCCAAACTCGCCAGCTCACAAGGATGAGAAAGTTATTTCTCCTGCACCAACTCCTGTAGAAAAGCCGACACAGACCAAAAAAGGCAATGCAACCAGCCAAAAATCTGCTGACAGCAAAACCAATAATAACCAGGCAAACTCCTCTGCTAATTCACCTGTAAATAATAGTCGACGCAAAGCGAAACCTAGTTCTTGGTGGATCCGTCTTGGAGTACTGTTCAGTTTACTCGTAGCAATAGTGGCTATTGCAGCTTGTTATTGGCTGTATTTGCAACTTGACCAACAAAGTAATGGCCAAACTCAGTTAGGGCAAAATATCTCTGAGCAAGTAACCCAAAATAAATCGTTAAAATATGAATTACAGCAAACGGCAATGGCAACGAATAAACGCATTGGCACGTTAGAGCAACAACAACTGAATGATACCAAAGCTTATGCGAAATTAGCCCAACTGCAGCAGTCGAATAAACAATTGCAAGAGCGTGTTGCGGTGATTGCACAGCGCAGCCCTAACCATTGGATGGCATCAGAAGCTGAATACCTTGTACGCATGGCGGGTAGAAAACTGTGGTTAGAAAACGATCCACAAACCGCTATTGGTTTATTACAATCGGCAGATGAACGCATTAGTGCGATGAAAGATCCTGCATTAACAGTATTACGCAAAGCGTTAGCAGATGACATCACCAAAGTTAAAGCATTAAAAACGACTGACATCACCAATACTATCTTTGACTTAGATACCCTTATTGATGGCTTAACACAATTACCATTAAATCGTGTTGATGAAAATTTTGCTGACAATAAAAGCACTCAACAAGTAACTGATTCAATTGATGACTGGCAACAGAATTTGGCCCGAACTTGGCACGATTTAACTGATGGTTTTATCACTATCCGTAAACGGACTACTGATCTAGAACCACTATTATCACCTGAGCAGCAATGGTATTTGGTCGAAAATATTCGCAACAAATTATTGCAAGCACAATTAGCATTGTACCGATTTGATCAACTAAATTATCAACAATCTATTTCATTAGCAGACAAGTGGTTACAACAGTATTTTGACTTAAGTGATCCAAAGACCAAAACAATGATTGCGTCTTTAGATAAGCTTGCCAAAGTTAACATCGAGAAGATTACCCTCAATAAATTTCAAGCATCGCCACTACTGCAGCAACTGGTTATCTATGGTGAAATTATGCCTACTGGGGAGCCTACGCAATGATTAAGACGCTAGTTTATGTTGTTCTCATTTTAATTGGACTGTGTCTTAGTCCACTCATTATTGGGCAAAGCGGTTACATTTACATCGCGATGGGTGACTATCAGATAGAAACCAGCTTAGTGACAGGTGTTGTTGGCTTAATTGTGTTTTATTTTGCGCTGCAATTACTCGAATGGTTTATCATCTTGTTATTAAATATCGTATTAAGTAGCCGATATCTTCCTGAGCAATGGCGAAGAAAAGCCGCTAAAAAACATACGTTAATCGGCGCTTTAGCGTTGGCAGAAGAAGATTGGTCAGCAGCAGAAAAAGCCATGGCAAAAGGGGCTGAAAAAGGTGAAATCCCAGTATTAAATCTATTTGCAGCAGCTAGAGCGGCACACTATCAAGGTGATATTACAGCTCGCGATCATTATTTAACTCAAGCTGAGAAAAACCCAATTGCAAAAACAGCGGTTTATACTTCGCGTACCCGTTATTTAATGAAACAAGGTGAACTGATTAAGGCCCGTGCAATATTAGATAAGCTGAACCCTACAAGCAAAAGTAGCTCCCCAGTGCTTAAATTGGCACAAGAATTATATCAACAACAACACGATTGGCAGGCATTGAAGTTGTTGTTACCAATTCTTAAAAAGCGTCAATTATTAGCTGAAACAGAGTTCAACCAATTAAATACTAAGACCAACAGTATTTTAATGATCAATGCAGCAAAAGTATCTGAAGCTGAGTTAACTAAATGTTGGCATTGGTTAAATAAGTCAGAACGTAAAGAGGATGAACTTATATTAGCTTATGCTCATGGACTTGTTCAGTATGGTCATAAAGATCAAGCGCTAAAGTTAATTAATAAACAACTCAATGCTTCGCCATCAGCAGCGTTATTTACAGCAATACCTGATTTAATTACCGCTCAAGATCAAGATATACGTAAATTACTCAGTAAATTAGAAACCACTCATGAAAATGATGCTGACTATCAAATGTGCCTTGCAAGACTAGCGATTCAGAGTCGGGATACTAAACAAGCCAAAATTCATTGGCAAAATGTATGTCGCATAGCACCAACCCATCAATCATGGCTGGCTTTAGCCCAAGCACAAGAACAGTTAGGCGAAAATTCGACAGCGGCTCATAGCTATCGCAATGCAGCTAATATTCTGTAAACAATAAGTATTATTTTTGTACACATCCAAAGCCTGCAATCTTGCAGGCTTTTTTGTCATCAATTTGTTCATTTTATGTTATATCTGCCGATATAATGGTGGTAGAGCTAATCCGTAATTGTGAACTTTTTATGACGGAGAAACGTGTGGTATCAGTTTATGCTCTATGGTATTTATCTATTTTATAACTCTATTTTCAATAATATATTTAACGTTGGTACAACGTCAAAAAATTGACTACTTTAGCAGCGGATGATATTATTAACTTATTGTGTCTAAATTAATTTTAATGTTAATACTAGTATTTAATTAAGCATATATTATGCATATTAATGTATTGGTATTATAAGTGTATTAAAGCTGTTGGGAGCTTCAAATGGGATCAATGACTACGTCAAAAAATGGAATACTTTCTGCTTCGGAAGGTTCAGTAACAATAACGATTAACAATGAAACTAAGGAACTACAACTCGGTCAAGTTGTGCCGACTGGTGCAATAGTTGCCAGCAGTAATAACCTTGGTTTCGTGATTACGTTTGATGACGGCACTATTTTTAATAGCGCTAACATTCCTAATGACGAATCGATTAATACATTAGCCGATAACATCGATGATACCGTGGTTGAACAAGTAGCAGATCAACAAGCTTTAGATGAAATCGAAGCTTTACAGGCATTGATTGCGTCTGGAGAAGACCCAACTGCAGATTTACCAGAAACCGCGGCTGGCACCCCAACGGCCAACCAAGGTGATTTTGGTTATGTTGCTGTAACAAGAGATGGTGATGAAACACTTGCGGATTCTGGCTACGACACAACCGGACAAGCTGCTGCCCCAACAGCAGTCATTCAAGAAGAAGCTCTTACTGAAAATGATTCCCCATCAGTATTATTAAATGACACTATTACAGTCGGCGAAGATCAAGTTGCTTCTGGCAATGTGTTAGCTAATGACACCGATGCCGACACAGATTTAAGCGTCGTGACATTTGAAGTTGACGGCCAGACCTATCCTGCAGGCACTGAAGTCACGCTTGAGGGTGGTGTGCTAATCATCAATGAAGATGGCTCTTATACCTTCACTCCGAATGAAAATTGGAACGGTACAGTTCCTGTTATTACTTACACCACCAATACTGGTATTACCGCTACATTAACTATTGAAATCACCCCAGTTGATGATGCGTCCGTTTTGGTCAACGATACCAATACTGTTGCTGAAGACAGTGTAGCAACGGGTAACGTATTAGATAACGACGGTGATGTTGATTCAGATTTAAGTGTGGTGACATTTGAAGTTGACGGCCAGACCTATCCTGCAGGCACTGAAGTCACGCTTGAGGGTGGTGTGCTAATCATCAATGAAGATGGCTCTTATACCTTCACTCCAAATGAAAATTGGAACGGTACAGTTCCTGTTATTACTTACACCACCAATACTGGTGTTACCGCTACATTAACTATTGAAATCACCCCAGTTGATGATGCGTCCGTTTTGGTCAACGACACCAATACTGTTGCTGAAGACAGTGTAGCAACGGGTAACGTATTAGATAACGACGGTGATGTTGATTCAGATTTAAGCGTGGTGACATTTGAAGTTGACGGCCAAACCTATACTGCCGGCACTGAAGTCACACTAGATGGCGGTGTACTGATCATCAATGAAGATGGCTCTTATACCTTCACCCCAAATGAAAACTGGAACGGTCAAGTTCCTGTCATTACTTACACGACTAACACTGGTGAAACAGCAACATTAACCATTGAAATCACCCCTGTTGAAGACCCTACGGTAACAGTTAATGATGTTGTCACTGTATCAGAGGACACACCCGCATCAGGCAATGTATTAGATAATGATAGCGATCCAGATTCAGATTTAAGCGTGGTAACATTTGAAGTTGACGGCCAAACCTATCCTGCCGGCACTGAAGTCACGCTTGAGGGCGGTGTGCTGATCATCAATGAAGATGGCTCTTATACCTTCACCCCAAATGAAAACTGGAACGGTACCGTTCCTGTTATTACTTACACTACTAACACTGGTGAAACAGCGACATTAACTATTAATGTAACTCCAGTCGCTGATGGCGCACCTACCGTTGTAATTAATACAGATCTTAATGATGACGGTTTTATTAGTAATGAAGAGCTGAATGGCGCTACAGAAATAAACGTTACTATCGGCCTGGACAACACTGGTGCTCAAGCCGGTGACACACTTATTGTTAATGGCATTGAAATAGTATTAACACAAGAAGATATTGATACTGGTAGCGTAAATCTCAATTTACCAGCTCCTGGTGAAGGTGAAGAAATTGAAGTTGTTGCTGTAGTCGTTGATTCTAATGGTAATACAACGCCTGAAGGAAGTGACTCTGCAATTTTAGATACCACACCACCGGTTATTACAGTCGATGCACCAGCTCTTACAAACGACACTACACCAACTATCACGGGTACGACTGACGCACCTGTAGGCAGTACTGTTACGTTAATTATTACTGATAGTGAAGGTAACGAACAGACCATTACAACGATAGTGAATCCTGATGGAACATATGAAGTCGATGTAGTTGACCCATTGTCAGAAGGAGACTATACCGTTGTCGCTGAAGTTACAGATCCTGCCGGTAATACAGCCACAGATAATGATAATGGGATTGTCGATATAACGTCACCTGCACCCATCGTTGAATTCAGCGGCATGGGCAGCGATGGTATCTTCAACAGCGATGAGATCGGCAGCGACGGTACTGTGACCGCGACCGTGACTCTCGCGACTGGCACTGAAGTTGGCGACACCTTGATTGTCACTGACGG